>JBJTQS010000021.1:0-5868 GCA_046075765.1 Bacteroidota bacterium | reverse complement strand
ACTTTGGCTTGGTTTTTGCAAATTTACCGTCAAATGAACATCCCGTTGTATAGGTATATCAAACTCCTCGTATTTCCTCTGCTATTTATCGTCAGTACGGGATTTGTCTTGGATATTTTCGGAGACATTGCAAATGCCATTCGTTCCGGTGAGGCCAAAGCCATTACCAGATTTTGTGGCAATACCATCAATTTAACTATCATCAATCAAGAGGATCAATATAGCAAAGCCCAAGCAGAACAGGTTCTGCGCGATTTCTTCTTGAAAAACACACCCCGTAGTTTCAATATCATTCATAAAGGAGTCTCCAAAGAGGGTGCCAAATTCGCAATTGGAACAATGAACACAGCCCAAGGGGGCTCATTCAGGGTGTATTTTTATGTAAGGATGACCACCGCAGGCGAATCCCTGCAGGAAATCCGATTTGAAAAGGAATAACATGAAGCCTTCTTAAACAGGCTATCAAAATTCACTGAACGTTTACTGATTGATCAATACCTGAATATGCTCGACTTGCAAGAATTCATTCGCTTATCTCTTGAGGAGGATTTTGGATCGGGCGACCACACTTCACTTTCCTGTATTCCGCCAGACTCAAAAGGCTCTGCTGAATTGCATGTAAAATCTGATGGTATTTTGGCTGGAGTTGCTATAGCTGAATCCATCTTCAGGCAATATGATGCAGATATCAAGTTTGAAAAGCTATTGGATGATGGCGCAGTCATGCAAAAGGGAATGCTGGCATTCAAAGTTCACGGAAGCGTGCATACCCTTCTCGGATGCGAACGTTTGGCATTGAATTGCATGCAGCGGATGAGTGGAATTGCCACACTAACCAGGGCTTTTGTTGATAAAGCCTCCCCCTACGGAGCCACAGTTCTAGACACACGAAAAACCACTCCATTAATGCGCAGTCTTGAAAAACTTGCCGTTAGGATTGGCGGTGGCCAAAACCACAGGATGGGTTTATATGACATGATATTGATCAAAGACAATCATGTTGATTTCGCAGGAAGTATCACCAATGCAATTAACAGAGCCGTTGAGTATAAAAAAGCCCATGGCCTGAACATACCTATTGAAGTGGAGACCAGAAACATGAATGAAGTTCATGAAGCACTTCAAAACGGACAGATTAATCGAATCATGTTTGATAATTTCTCGCCTGAATTGATGCGCCAAGCAGTCAAGGAAATAGATGGCCGCTACGAAACAGAAGCATCCGGCGGAATCAACATCCACAATGTTTCTGAATACGCAGCAACCGGCATCCAATTCATTTCAGTAGGAGCTCTAACGCATTCAGCGGTTTCCTTGGACCTAAGCCTTAAAGCCTCCCGCAATTAAAAATTAAGTGAAGGAGAAAGCAGAACACCTTAATCAGTTTTTACACAAAAGGATCATTAATCCTGCACTCAATTTATTGAGAAGAATCAGGTATCCAGGCAAAGAACACATCAGCGTTCTGGATATTCTCAAGTTCTTCATCATAGGCCTTCAAAAGGGCGATATCCGCTCCAGAGCAAGCGCCGCCTCCTTCGACTTCTTCCTGGCGATTTTTCCAGCCATCATTTTCTTTTTCACTCTCATCCCTTACCTTCCAATACCGGGAATCCAAGACCGCATCATGCTACTGATGAGCGAAGCACTGCCGCAAAGCGCATTCGAGGCCACCAAATCCACAATTGAAGACATTTTGAAACAACCTCGCGGAGGCTTGCTTTCATTCGGATTTATTTTCGCCTTATTGGTATCCACAAATGGGATTTATTACTTGATTGACGGCTTTAACAAAAGCTATCATGGTATTGAAGTTCGTTCTACATTCAAGCAACGTGTGGTTTCGCTTTTCCTGACTCTTATGCTTGCGACCATCGTTTTGGCATCCATTGCACTTATCACCTTTACCGAAATCACATCAAGATACCTGAACGAACATGATGTCATAAAAAACGACCCCAGTGTAATCCTAATACAAGGATCAACATGGCTCATATTGGTCATGATGGCGCTGACCATGATTTCTTCACTGTATTATTTCGGGCCATCAAAAAAGAATAAAAGACCTTTTATTTCAGTTGGATCAGTTACAGCCACTGTACTGCTCATCATCACAACTTTTGCCTTCAATTACATCATTAGTAATTTCGGCCAATACAACAAACTTTACGGCTCAATCGGCACACTTATCGTGATACTGCTTTACATCAACTTCAACACTTTACAGCTGATTGTCGGATTTGAGTTGAACGCATCCATTGAAAACGCCAAGTCAAAGGCGGCAGACAAACTGGAAAAGACTCACCAAGTCATATAATAACTGGCAAAGCGTAGATTTACTGCACACCAGTCTCGGTGGTTGACCCATCAACGGTTTTGACGTAGTCCCAAGTTCCAGTGGCCGTATTCCATTCCTCGATCACATATTCTTCAACGCCTGTATCCCAATTCACATAGGGAGTCCAACGCAAGTTTACGCCATAACGTTGATCGGGATTTGCCAACAACAAAATCGAAGAGCTCTCATAGCCGGAAGAGGCTTCCAAAGAGCAGGTGTTACTCACCTTAACCCTATAATAATATTCCTGCGACTTAACAGATACATTTCGATCTTCATAGCTGGTTTGAACCGGAGGCAAAACGGCAATCCGCGAGAAATTGATGTTATCAGTTGAACGGAACAGTTCGAATCCAGTAACCAACTGCGGAGCCAAGGTCGGCATCGACCACTCGGTTAACACCCACGAATCATCTTCAACGGTTGAACGAACCATATCCACCCGCTGTATCAACAAGGATCCTGGAGCCAATATGTTTTCAATGTCTGAGAATGCATCGAATATTGGTAGTCCATTCAAATCAAGTGCTGTTATCCGATAAGAAACACTATCCGAGCAATAAACAGAGCTGTCAACATATGCATTGACAGATGCTGGAACTACCGACAAGTTTGTCCATGGAGCATTAGGCTCATCCATTCTTTGAACAAGATATCCAGAAGGAGACGCACCTCCGTAACTATTCCAATGCAAAGTCGGGGTACTGGATGCCGTATTCACCTCAAGGTTTACTGTGGTATGAGGTGTATGGGCACTTAGGGGAGCTGCGAGTCCACAAGTATTGACGGCCTGAACCAAATAGGTATTGGTCTTGGATGAAGTGGTGGTAGTACGATCATTCCATGACTGATACACATCTGGATTAACCGGAATCACGTTGTAAGATGTATGGATAAGATTGAAATTACCTGTGGCATTGTCCATACGGTAAATTCGATAATACGCCAATTCAGGATCAATGATGTCAGCCCACTTCAACTCTACATCGTTCGGTCCTAAAACACTTGCACTTCTCATCACAACTGGTCCAAGGGTATCAGCGCCGAAAGTGGATACTGAAGTATTGAATGTGGCACTACATCCTGCCTGATTTGTAACCACCAATTGGACCTGATGGGTTCCATTCTGCGAAAATGTCATATTAAAATTAGGGCCAGTGCTGTTTAATCCATTATAATTCCAAGAATATGTTGTTGTAGGATCTGTATTGGTAATATTATGTGTGAAACCGACATTCAATGGTGCGCAGCCCGATGATGCTGATGCGACAATATTGCCTTGTGGAATTTCCCCGATTACAATAGGCATCTGATACGAGAAGGTGTCAGAACAGCCATTGAGGGAATTGGCAATTAAAGTAACCCAGTATGTTCCTGAAGTTGTGTAGGTATGCGAAGGATTTATGCTATTTGATTGCACTCCATCACCAAAATCCCAATCATAACTAACAGCACCAGAGCTCTGATTACTGAAGTTAACCACATAAGGAGCGCAGCCACTTGTGCTTGAAGTCGTGAAGATTGCTTCAGGCACTTCACTTACACGAATCGAATCGGGCAACTGATATGCCGATGAGCAGCCAGAACTATCGTAGGTTATCAATATTACTGCATAAACTCCTGGTTGTGTATAGGTATGAACCGGATTGGGGTCTGAAGAGGAAGTGCCATCACCAAAATCCCAAAGCCATGTAGAAGCATTTACAGATGAATCACTAAAGGCAACAGTCCAAGGAGCACAACCTGTTGGATCGGTTGAAGAGAAATGTGAATATGTTCCTGTGATTTGTACCGCATTGGATTGCGTAATGGTGTCGGTACAACCCGTCGAGTCGGTAACCACTAAAGTGATGTCATAAGTGCCAGGCACATTATAAACGTGCGTTGGATTTTGCAATGCGGATTGATTTCCGTTACCGAAAGTCCAGAACCACGATTGGGCGCCAAAGCTTGCATCATGGAAATTAACTATGGTAGGTGCGCATGATGAATCTGCCGTCAAACTAAAGGATGCAGAAGGTCCAGTAGCAGAAACCGTTACCAGGCTGTCAAAACGCTGAACACAACCGGTTGGAGCAGTAACTACAGCATTTACCACATAACCTCCGTTGTGATTGAATAACGTTGAGGCATTGGCATACTGGCTGTTCGCAACATTGGAAGTATGCCCATTCCCAAAGTTGAAATACCAAGAAGCATTAAGGTTTGATGTTCCATTTAATTGAAAAGCAAATGGAGCGCAACCAACTGAATCAGCTACATTGAAAGACACCTGCATGGATTGAATGTTTGGTTTTGATGCCACATTCAAACATCCCAGGGAATTCCAAGCTGAAAGGGTGATCGGATTTTGAGGTTGCGATGTGAACACATGCGTAAACACAGAATCAGTAGTTGTGCTAGTTGTTCCGTCGCCAAAGTCCCACAGATAAGATGACCCGTCAACACTGGTATTGGTTACTGTAATAGTAATAGGGAAGCAGATCTTATCCTGTGTATAAGAAAAATTTGCAATGATATTAGGTCTTACTGCATAACCGTTGAGTGTCATGGTATCAGTACAAGAACCGGAAGCGGCAATCAGAGTCACATTGTGCGAACCAAAAGTATTGAGCGTGATGGAAGGATTCACAGCACTGCTCATCAGTCCATTTCCAAAATCCCACAAATACGAGGTAGCCCCTGTAGATAAGTTTGTGAAATTAACAGTTGGCAAATTGCAACTTGCTGGAACCAAAACATAAGAGAAGTTGGCATCAGGAGATAATATCTCAATAGGATACGGCATATTGAATACCGTTGTGCACTGAGCAGCATCCATTACCGTGAGCACCACATTGAATATGCCACCATTCGCATAAGAATGTACAGGATTAGGCAAAGATGAGGTTGTTCCATCACCAAAATCCCACAAATAAGAGGCATAACCCGGATTATTGTTATAGAATGATATCGGTTCGTTTTTGCAGGCCTTCTTTTTACTGGCTGAAATTGGATTGGTACCAGAAGCATAATAGGTGATGCTCTTGGATGCAGTACAACCCATGGTATCTGTCACATTGAGTGTAATAAGATGATTCATGCCGCTCAACCCGTATTGATGGGTAGGCTCGAAAAGACTTGATTGTGTTCCATCCCCAAACGCCCAATTATAAGAAGCTCCTAAGGTGGAGTTGTTATTCAAAATTATGGTTGATCCCGTACATCCTGATGATGATGAGTAACTAAAGTCGGCTGAAACCGCATTTACTTGCACCGAATTCAACCATTGCATAGTATCCATCACGCCGGAACTATTAACTGTAATAAGTGTAACCGTATAAACTCCAGCAGCGGTGTATACATGTTCAGGACTGCTCAAGGTAGATGTAGCACCATCTCCGAAATTCCATGAGGTAGAAACAGCTCCTAATACAGGATTGGAAAAGCCCACTTTGAATGGAGCGCATCCGGCGATAGGTCCAGGGGTATTCATTGTTCCCCCTCCAGGAGGGCCAACTGGTGGGTCAAGAGTGGATCCTATAGGCGGC
>JBJTQS010000020.1:0-16545 GCA_046075765.1 Bacteroidota bacterium | reverse complement strand
TGATGGTGCTGCGCACACCAGACCATTTCGCCAGATGCGACAGCAACGGTGTTTTCCGTATCGAGAACGCTGCCGAGGGTTCTTACCGCCTGATGGTGTTGAGTGAGAAAACGGAAAATTATTTGCTCGACGACCGCGATGAGTTAGCTGGATTTTCGACCGAAACAGTCACTTTGCCAACTGAAAAAAAATATACGGTTTGGGCGGCTCCACAACCACCAAGCTCTTTACGATTGGTGTCGGCGAACCTCATACCACCGGCAACATTAGTTACCGCGTTCAATGGCGATGCGCGTAATGTGATCTTTGAAGGATTCAACGCTTCAATACAAAGCATTGCTGTAAAATATTCTGCAAGTGGCGACACGGTTAGTCATTTTCTTGCTGCTACAGCCGATTCATTACCTGTGGTGTTGGTGTTGCGTAACAATGGAGCTGTTTTGGATACAGCCCGATATAATCAGCGATCGCAGAGCAAAACAGGTGGATTGAGAGATCCATTCAAGCCTACTGTGTTGTCTGATAGTTATGCCGCAGCCGATGCGCCCCTTCAATTGGTTGCAACGGTTCCATTGCGAGCAATTGATCCGTCGCGAATGCGTATTTACCAAGATTCGATTCAAGTTACAATCGGCCATGTTTCGCTTAACGCGGATTCTATGTCGATGTTCGTAGAAAAGCCATCCGCCGAAGGGAAGTATAGTCTACGATTGGATGCAGGCGCGTTGACGGATTGTTATGGGAGGTCGTCCGACTCCTGCTCTTTCGCTTTTGATGTTCCTGCAGAAAAGATGCGCGGATCCATTCAATGCAAATGGAGTTCGCCTGTGAATGAAAAATTCGTGGTGGAATTATTGAATGAAAAATCAACGGTGGTCAGAAGTTTGCCGGCATCCGATACGTTGTCATTCCATTCCCTGCCTCCGGGCAAATACAGGCTGCGCGTTTTGCATGATTTGAATGGCAATGGAAAATGGGACATGGGCAATATCCGAAAAAGTTTGCAGCCCGAACCAATCAATTACCATCCTTCAGAAATAACCGTCAGGGGAAATTGGGAAGTGGAAGTGGTGTTAGACAAAGTGAATGTATTCGGCGGTCAATGATCACATCGCCTTAATTTTTTGATCTTAATCATTCTTCCACCATGTTACGCGTTGCTTGTGCTGTCATCATCCTAAACAACAAGGTTTTGGCCGTGCAGCGTGGCGTTAACATGAAAATGGCAGGCAAGTGGGAATTTCCGGGTGGCAAGTTGGAGCAGGGCGAAACACCAAGCCTATGCATCGTTAGGGAAATCTTCGAAGAACTTGCCATGAATATTCAAGTAGAGGAGGAGTGGCCTTCAACCACGCACGATTACAAGGAATTTCAAATTGAGCTGATTCCGTTGAGGTGTAAAACCGATCAAACATGTCCGATTTTGAAAGAGCACCAACGCTTCCTTTGGCTTGATTCGGAATCTCTTTTTGGGGTGGATTGGGCCGAAGCCGATATCCCAATCCGAGATAAAGTTGTTAGTTTGCTTTTAACCGATTGATATCCAAGCGATAAAAGGCAAAAACACTTTTACGCTGAACTGACAGGCTTCTCTTTATTTTGGGCTATCTGTTTGTATTTTAGCAGTATGAAAACCTTGAACATCTGCAAACCCAATTGAGGCGCCGATTGTTCCCCGATTTGATCAAAACATCCCTAAACAACATGAACAAAATTTACTGGACGCTCTCTCTGGCATTGCTTTGCCTGCCTTTCGTTTCATTAGCTCAGGGTCCTGAAGACCATCACAGCAAATGTTTGGCTCACTACCTCTACGAGCAACAAATCGCAAACGACCCACAATATGCGGCCAATCAGGCTCGCCTCGAGGAAGAAACCGCCATTTACACGCAGGAATACATGCAGCGCAAGGCAAATGGGTCTGCCAATCGTGGCGCATCTGTAGTGCGAGTAATACCCGTTGTTTTCCATGTGATACATGAAGGTGGAGCAGAGAACATCTCTCGGGCGCAGCTTCAAAACCAAATCGATTTGCTCAATGCTGATTTCAGACACCTGAACGCCGATTCGGTTAACACCCCAGCCCCATTCTTGGCGCTTGCCGCGGATGTTGAAGTGGAATTCCGTTTGGCAACTTTGGATCCAAATGGAAATTGTACCGATGGAGTTGTTCGTTTAAACAGTCCGCTCACCAACAATGCCCGCGACAACGTAAAAGCTGTGAGCTATTGGCCCAGCAACAAGTATTTGAATGTTTGGGTGGTAAAAACTATTCAAAACCTCAGTGGTTCGGCTGGAATTGTTCTGGGCTTTGCCCAGTTCCCTGGTGGTAATGCTGCAACGGATGGTGTCGTACTAAGGCACGACTACACAGGTAACATCGGAACCGCCGCTAATTCTAACAATGATGGAAGAACCATGACGCACGAAGTAGGTCATTGGTTGAACCTGCGTCACATCTGGGGAGATGCCACCTGCGGAAGCGATTTCGTATCTGACACACCTACTCATTATGGTGCCAACCAAAGCAATTGTCCGAACTTTCCAAAAACATCCAATTGCTCTGGTAATGGCGCAAACGGCGATATGTTTGTCAACTATATGGACTACACAAATGGAACCTGCCAAAACATGTTCTCAGTTGGTCAAGCAGCACGCATGAATGCAGCTCTTAGTTCTTCGTTAAGTGGAAGAAGCAACCTGTGGTCGGCCGCTAATTTAACAGCTACTGGAACTACTGGCACACCTGGTGCCGTATGTGCCCCCATCGCAGCATTCACCAATAACTTGAATTACATCTGTGCCGGAACCACCATCAACTTTGCCGATGGCTCTTGGAACGGACCTGTTGACACATACACTTGGGACTTCCCCGGTGGAACACCATCAACATCCAATGCATCTGCACCATCCATTCAATACAATACACCCGGAACATATGATGTAACGCTAAACGTTAGCAATTCTGCTGGCAGCAGCTCTACCACACTATCGGGAACAGTTACCGTTGTGCCTGCAGTTGGCCAATACGGTGTGCCATACAACGAAGGTTTTGAGTCTGTTTTATTCCCCGGTAACGAGTGGGTTATTCAGAACGAGGGCGGAAACACTTGGGTGGTTTCTACACAAGCTGCCAAGACCGGTTCCAAGTCGGCTTTCTTGAACAACTACAGCGGCAATTTGGCCAATTCAACAGACGTTTTCATTACTCCCACCTACGATCTTACGAATGTAACGGGTGCTAACCTTACTTTTTGGTTGGCATTTGCAGCGCGATCATCTACCAGTACTGATGTGCTCAAGGTTTATGCCTCCACCACTTGCGGGCAGCTTTGGAGCATCCGATACAATAAAACGGGCACAACGCTTAGTACTGCAGGATTGGTTACATCCAACTTCATCCCCAACGGCACGCAGTGGCGCCAAGAAACGGTTAACATCTCAAGCTCCTCCTATAGCAATAAACCGAACGTTCGTTTCAAGTTCGAATACACTCAGGTTAACGGTAACAATATGTATATCGATGACATCAACCTGAACGGTACGGTTGGATTGAACGAAGCCATTGAAGAATCGCTGGGCTTCAATGTTTATCCCAATCCTGTTAGCACCTCTGCCACCATCGATTTCAAATTGGATGACCGCAGTGATATCTCCATAGATGTTTTGGATGCTACAGGCCGGGTGGTGAACCGTGTTGCCGAGTCCCGCATGGATGCTGGCGAATACCAGTTCGAGCTTCCATCCGGTTTGGCTGGCGGTGTGTACTCCGTTCGCTTGGTTGTGGATGGTTACATGACATCCCGCAAGATCACCATCATCAAGTAATCAACTTTTTTAATCTGCATCTATATGCGTAAATGTTTATTGGCGGTAGCCATGGTATGGCTTGCCCATTCGTATTCATTCGGACAAAGCGAATTCCGTACTTGCGGCACCGATGAAATGGTGCGGGAGGCCAAGAAAGCCTATCCCAGTTATTCGGATAACCTTCGCCAATTGGAAGATTTCACGCGCGAATTCATCCATAACAATCCTGCACAGCGAACCAGCGGCACGGTGCAGTATGTGATACCCGTGGTTTTCCACGTTATACACAATTACGGACCGGAAAACATCTCTAAAGCACAAATCGTAGACGCCGTTGATATATTCAACAAGAGCTTTCAAAAGTTATATGCGGATAGTGTGTTGGTGGCATCGGCCTTCAGGCCCATCATGGCCGATTGTGAAATCGAATTCCGTCTGGCACAAATTGATCCCAATGGTAACTGCACCGACGGAATCACCCGTACCGTTTCGAGTCTTACCTATACGGCGGGCGACAATGTGAAGGCGCTTATCGACTGGCCTTACAACAAGTATTTCAACATCTGGGTAGTGAACAACATCGCAAGCGGAGCTGCCGGATACGCATATTATCCAGGGATTGTTGGTAACATCGATGGCGTTGTCATCCGTCATGATTATACCGGAAGTATCGGCACCAGTAACGGGAGCAACTATGCTGCCAGATCATTGGTGCATGAAGCAGGGCACTGGCTCAACCTAGCCCATACTTGGGGTAGTACAAACAACCCGGGGCTGCCAGCCAATTGCAGCGATGATGATCTTATACAAGACACACCAAACACTATTGGCGTAGCTAACTTCAGTTGCGACACGGCACAGGTCACATGTAATTCGCTTGATAATGTTCAGAACTACATGGATTACGCAAGCTGCCATTACATGTTTACAGAAGGACAAAAGGCTCGTATGCATGCAGCCTTAAACGCCAATATCGGTCAGAGAAATAATTTGCATACTCAGGCTAATCTCATCGCTACTGGCACTAATAATGGCTATGTGCCTGTTACATGTACCCCAGTTGCCGAATTCAGCAATGTTCGTAAATATATCTGTACTGGTACAACATTAACTTTCACTGACCTTTCTTGGAAAAGCGATGCAACTTCTTGGCAGTGGAACTTCCCGGGAGGCACTCCATCCACCTCAACCGATCAAAATCCTGTAGTACAATACAACACCCCAGGCATATACGATGTAACGCTCACGGCAGCTAATTCCGCCGGCAGCAATTCACTCACGCGCCAAGCCCATATTGTGGTGAGTCCGACTCCTGCATTAAACGCTGTTCCATATTCAGAGGGCTTTGAAAACATTCCATCTTTCCCTTCAGGATCTGATTGGATGGTAGAGAACAACAATGGAAACGCATGGGCTATCTCAACCGCGGCAGCTTATTCAGGTACCCATGCTGTTCGATTGGTGAACCATTCAGGAAATCCCAATGGAGAAGTGGATGCATTCATCACACCCGGTTACAACTTGACGAATATCACCAACGCTTCTATGAAATTCAAGCTTGCTTTCGCAGCGCGTTCTACTTCCTCAACTGATCAACTCAAGGTTTTTGCTTCCAGCAACTGTGGTGAATTATGGGCCATGCGCTACACTGAAACAGGATTGAACCTTTCCACAGCCGGTATAATGTCTTCAAGCTTCACTCCGAACAACCTTTCGCTGTGGCGTGAAGAAACTGTCAACATCAACAGCGTATCCTTCAACAACAAGCCAAGTGTTAGGTTCAAATTCCAGTACACCCAGAATACCGGAAACAATATTTACATAGATGATATCAATATCACAGGCACATCCACAGTGGGAATTCAGGACGTTGGATTCTTGTCAACGCTGAACATAGCACCTAACCCATCAAGCTCCAACATGACCATTCGTTTTGAATTGGAAAAATCCGCAGATGTCTCCTTTCAGCTGTTCGATATGGCGGGGCGTTTAGTGGAAACAATTTCAAATGGCAACATGGCTGCCGGTATTCATCAGTATACGATCGGCGATAACGTACATGCCGGTGCATACTTTTTGCGTTTTAATGTAGATGGTGGAAGCCTTACCGAGAAAATCATCTTTACACGATGAGCGATTACAAGGTTACCGTTACCAAAACCGCTTTTCCTTTGTCGATGACGTATGTTTTTTACGCCGAACCGCAACGCGTTTTTGACGCATTGACGCAAAAGGAGATTGTCGCCACATGGTGTGATGGTGGAGGATATATGGAACCTGTTCCGCAAGGAAACTTGGAGTTTTTCAATGGCTGGGTTAAAGGTAACGTGGTCGTCGCAGATCGATCAAAAGGTGTGCTGGAGTTCACTTGGAGGCCTACCGAATGGGAACGTAAAGTGCAGGATTCCTTCGTCCATATTATGCTGAAGCCTCATCCTGCAGGAACCGAATTACATTTGGAACATGGTGGGTTCCCTTCCAAAGAGGAATCGGATAAGCATTATGCCGGTTGGATGGACTATGTATTTGAGCCTATGAACGATTTGTTCACGGGAATTTCCCCTTTGGCGGATTAAGCCCTTTGATAATTGTTGGCAGAGACGTAATTTCGCACTCGCGGATGCATTTCCGCTTCGGGGCCTATAGCTCAGTCGGTTAGAGCAACAGACTCATAATCTGTGGGTCCTTGGTTCGAGCCCAAGTAGGCCCACTCATGGGACAACCCAAAACCACATTCGAAAGGATGTGGTTTTTTATTTATCATGTATTGACCTCCATACTTTGCGCATTCGCAAATCGTGACCGTAAACATCATCACGGAAGTTTAGCATACCAGTTTCATCCACCCACGATGTAAAATAGGTGATGTGTACAGGTATGGCTGAAGGTAGGTTTACAAAGGTCTCTTGACCGCATTTCATGGCCGAATCAATGGCCGTAGCATTCCACTCAAGTTGACCCTTCAAGAGGTATGAGGCGAGCCAAAAAGGCTCGGCAATGCGAATACAGCCGTGACTGAAAGATCTGATACGTTTATCAAATAGTGTTTTGTTTGGCGTATCGTGTAGATATATACTGTACGGATTCGGGAATAGGAATTTTACACCACCAAGTGGATTATCATTACCCGGCTTTTGCCGGATGGAGTAGGGGAAGTTGTATGCGTTGTACCGACTCCATTTCACTTGTGCAGGATCTATCACCTTATCTCCTTTCACCACTTCCATGTGTTTTCTATTCAGATATTGGCGGTCGCGTCGGATATCAGGCCACAACTCCTCAACCAGTATGCTTTTTGGGATGTTCCAGTAGGGACTGAAAACGATTTGTTGTAGTTCATCATAAAACATCACCGTGTGATGCATGGTATCGCCCGCAATGATTGGCATTCGCTTCACCATTTTTCGATCCTGCACTACTTCCAATTCAAATGCGGCGATATTCACCTGGATCATCGAATCAGCCGTATCCCGTGGAACCCATTTCCATCGTTCGAGATTGATTTTTACCGTTTCAATGCGTTGAGAAACGGGAATGTTCAACCGGTTGATCAATATCGAATCGACCAATGCAGTATCGTATAACCCGAAACTTCGCCTGGCTTTTTTTACAGCTTCTTCCAACGCTTTGTTGAATCGATTGGAAGTATCAATAGAATATGCATCCATTAAACCCAAACGGCGTTTCACTTCTTTTAAAACGGATGAAGTGTCACCAAGCGCAAGACTTTTGCTAACGGGTGAAATCAAAGGCCACCCACCAAACTGTTCTATGCGGGTGAGCCGATCAAGGGCCTTTAACAGTAAAGAGACCTGCTGGTGCGCCGGACTTTCTTCAAGAAGTTTTTCGGGAGCTGAAATGCTTTTCCAATTCAAATCTGAACTCAGCTGGTTTTTACGCAAAGGAATGTACCATTCGATCTGCCCAACCTCCGAGGGCTTATGCACTTTCAATAAAGATTCGAAAAAAACGACTACTTGACAAGAGAATAACACTTCTGCATCAAGACCCTCCATGGACTGTGTAATCGGATGCTGGTTGCCGATGCATCTGTCAAAAAGTCCGTGCATCCCCGGAAGGAACAAAGCGGAATCAACAATACCAGTAGATAAATATTTCCAGAAGAAGGATGCAGCCAGAGATGCTTGAGGCCTCATGCCAATGCTATCTGTCCAAATAACTTGCCCGTCGTTTTCAGCATAAATGCGAAAAACGGATGCAAGGGCTTCGTTGGAAATTTAAACTCCCGCTATACAGTTGGCAATTCGAGTGCTGTCTACCTTTTCAATCCGAACATTTTTTGTGAAGTCTTGCTCCTCGGTTTTTTCTGAATCATCATGGCGAATACAGGATGATAGGATATAAAAAAAAGACAATAATAACAGTATGTGTTTACCTGTCATGTTTCGTTATAGAATCAGCGAACGTTTGATTCCAAAAACAAAACCTGTTTTGCCGTTGCCCTCGCCATCCAAAGCCAAAACAAAATCAGCTCTGAAAAGTCCGAGCTTCTCCAATCCAAACGAAAATTCGGTATAAAGCGTTTTGCCAGGCAGTTGTAACATGCGTATTCCAGCCACTTCGTTTAATTTCAACTTACGAATCATTGGAATTTTATTCAGCAGCAATCCGCCGAAGGCATGTTCTACATAACCCACCATAAACTGGTCGTTGGTGGAGTTGCTGTAATAGTCGAGCAGGTCAAATCGCTCAGTGTTGAATTCAGAGAAAATGGTTCTGTTTCCATTGAAATGGAAAATGTCCATGAACGATGATTGGTTCTCATAAAGAAATTTACCGAAGATGGCCTGGTAAGCCAAGGTTCCAGCCATGCCGAGCGACATGCGGTCTTCCACCGAAGCTCGAATGATTCCGTAATCCGGATCTAAAACGCCACCGTGTGGAATAGCCGTAGTGTATTGGATGTTGATGTATGGATATTTGGAGCCCAATACATATTTCAGGTCTGGCCGATCAACATATTGCTGCTTGAAGCGGATACGTACACCCGCATTCATTATCAATGCAGAAGAACCTGGAAATTTTTGATCGATGATTCCTGCAAATGGTGGGTTGTTTACGGTAAATGAATCGGTTCCTTTGCGCGACCATGATTCAAATGAGTTGTTCTTTACGGATGTCCGCATCGCATATTCTACTCCTGCCTTTAGTCGCAAGCCGTTGATTGGTTCCACGCGCAAGGAAGCTTTGGCAAACTGCTTTCGATATAGCTTCATGTAGTTGTGTCCATCGAACAGCGTATAGCTCGTATTCATCAATGGTGATATCGGCTCTGCACCATTGAACTGCAACAAGTCGTCTCCAGCGGCAACAGACCATACACCAAACAGATGAGGATTGAACACCTTGCGATGCGATGCGGTAATGCTTGGTTTCTCGTTTGCAAAACCATAGCGAATAGCAAACTTCGATTCAGAATCGTAGTTGTCGACCGGGTTTTTAATCACGTTCATCGACACAGTCACATTGGCCCCTTCCACTGTGTTGTATTGAAGGTTTTCTATTAACCCAGGAAACTCATAACGTGTTTTGCGATAGCTTTGATTGTAAACATAGCCGGTGAGCACTTTGCTCAAATTGAATTTATTCGACTTATGGTCGAGTGAATCCAAGTATTCTTTGGATTCTTTGATTTTTTGTGTGCTATCACGCACCGAGTAATCACGCTCCTCCTCGTCGGTTAATGGAACAGGCCGGATGGCATCCCAATAAATCGAGTCTTTTTCATTGGAACCTTTTTCGATTTTAAGCACTTCGCCACTGAAGTGTTTTTTATCGAATGACGGATTCATGTCATATTCGGAATAGGCAGCAACAAAACGCCCATTGCCCACAAAGCCGAATACGCCGAAGGAGAAATTATAAGTAACTGATCCAGGCATCCAGTTTTTTGCATCACTATTGGTTGGTATATAAATTTGGTTGATGTGAAGCGTGTCTACGAATTGTATTTGGGCGTCTTTGGTAAGCATCAAATCAAATGCTTGCACGCGCCATGTTTCATTTTGTATATAGATGAAACCTGAAAACACCGGGTCGGATTTCCTTTTTGGTATGATTTCAATTCGATTTACCCAGAACCCGTTCTCCATGTATGAGCCATCGAATCGATAGTCATAGTAAACCATGGCGCCTGGAGAAATAGGAGAGATAAATCCACGCGGACTCAAGTTGCCGATGTTGATGATGTTGTCGTAAATATTCATCTCCATTTCGGATGCCTGGTTGAATGAAAACGCTCGGCTATTACCGCTAACCTTAGAAGAAATCATGGTTTCCTTCAAATTTGGTTTATCAAACTCGAGTTTGGAGACAGACTCCGATAGATAAACGATTCCAGAAGCAGTATCGATGAACTCATCCAGACGAATCTCCTGACCGAATAATTTTTTCGGGTATTTGGTCAATCGTTGCAGCCCTTTCACATAGGCGTTGCAGGTATAGGTCTTGGCTTGGTTCGCGTTTTTCTTACGGTTGGAGATGGCCTTACGGATGATGGCGTAAGCAGGGTCTTCGCCCGATGCCTTCACAACAATTTCTTGTATGGAGAATGATTCCGGTTCCAACATCACATCCAATGTCAACTTGTCGGAGCCATCAAAAACCACATCCACCACTCGTGTCTTGTATCCGATATAGCGGAACACCAGCTGTCGATCTGTTTCGTTTATCTCGATGGCGTAGAGACCGTTTTCATTGGATGTGGTTCCACGCGTTGTGCCGTTCACATAAACGCTGGCGAATGGCAATGGCGATTTATCGTTGTCCAACACGGTGCCGGTAACCACAATCTTGGCTAATGATGTTTGCCACAACAGGCAGAGCAATATGGCCAGTCTGAATTGCATAAGATATCACAAAGGTAATCTTGCCATCCAAATACTGTCCAACAAAAAAGGGATCGTGTTAGCGACCCCTTTTGAATGGAATATTGGAAAGTAAGATGACTTACTTGGAATTGCTTTTTTGGTAATCGTCCTTCATCTTTTTGATGCGGAGGTATTCTTCTTGCGTCATACCGCGCAAAACCATATCGGTAACGGTTCCATCGGCTTTCTTCACTTGGACGGTTCCTACCATCATGTTTCCTTCAATGGTACAATCGTAACGCAATTCTTCGCCGTTAACGGATTGGATGGTTGTAACGAAAGTTGTTGACTGATCACTGATCTTTTTTTCGGATACTTTGGCTGGCTTGCCGTTGGCAACAACGCCAGCACGATCAGAAGACATCACATTGTCTGTGAAACGGATGTTGTCATGAATTTCCTCACCAGTACCATCAGCATTTTTCATCATGTACCAATAGGATTTGCCATTTAAACGGGATGTGTTTTGGGCCGATACTGAGCTGACAATAAACAATGCTGCCAGGGCAAATAGTAGAGAGATTTTTTTCATCTGAATGCGGGGTTAAATGATTTTCAGAACCTTAAAGATAATACTACAATCAATTCAAAGCAAATTTAAACTAAAAAATGAACACAAACAAACACAAGCAATTGAATACTAGAATATTAGGTAGTTAAATGATGCTTCCTACAGGGCTTGAAGCTAATTCATGTACTGCGTTCACAATTGCATTTACATCAAAGCCACATTCATCATACAACTCCTTTTGTTCGCCATGTTCAATAAAGCGGTCGGGAATTCCCAAGCGAGTGATTTGGGCCTGATATCCATGGTCGATCATGAATTCAGCGATAGCGCTTCCAAACCCACCTTGAATGCCATGATCTTCAACGGTAATGATTTTGCTGAATTTGCCGAACACTTCATGAAGCATCTCTTCGTCCAATGGTTTTACGAATCTCATATCATAGTGAGCAGGATGGAAACCATCTTGCTGGAGACGATTACAAGCCTCAATGGCGAAGTTGCCTGGGTGACCAATAGTGAGGATGGCTACTTCTTCTCCGTCGCAAATTTTTCTGCCTTTGCCAACGGGAATCTGCTGAAAAGGAGTGCGCCACTCCACCATCACACCATTACCTCTTGGATAACGGATGGAGAATGGTCCCTTGTACAGGGTGGATGTGTACATCAAATTGCGAAGCTCTTCTTCGTTCATGGGAGCCGATACAACCATGTTGGGGATGCATCTGAAGAAGGCAAAATCGAATGAACCATGGTGAGTTGGTCCATCGGCACCGGCCAAACCTCCACGATCCAAACAGAAAACTACCTGTAGGTTCTGCAGCGCCACATCATGCACCACTTGGTCATAAGCGCGCTGCATGAATGAAGAATAAATGTTGCAGAACGGCACCAAGCCCTGTGTGGCCATTCCTGCTGAAAAGGTCACAGCATGCTGCTCGGCGATGCCAACATCAAAAGAACGCTTGGGAAAAGCTTTCATCATGATGTTCATGGATGAGCCCGATGGCATGGCAGGTGTTACCCCCACAACCTTTTCATTGGCTTCCGCCAACTCAACCAAAGTGTGTCCGAAAACATCCTGGTATTTGGGTGGCTGTGGTTTGTCGATTACCGGCTTGAAGATTTCACCGGTCACCTTATCAAACAAACCTGGTGCATGCCATTTGGTTTGGTCTTTTTCAGCTAAGTCATAGCCTTTGCCTTTCACCGTTACGCAATGCAGAATCTTCGGCCCTGGTATGTCGCGCAAATCGTTCATCACTTTCACCAAATGATTCACGTCATGACCATCTATCGGTCCGAAATACCGGAAGCGAAGGGATTCGAATAGGTTGCTATGTTTCAGGACAGCCGACTTAATAGCATTCTCGACTTTTTGTGCAATTGACTGGGCGTTGGGGCCGAATTTGGAAATCTTTCCAAGGATATTCCAGATCTCGTCTTTCACCTTGTTGTAGGTGTGAGAGGTGGTTACATCTGTGAGGTATTCTTTAAGAGCACCCACATTCGGGTCTATGCTCATGCAGTTATCGTTAAGCACTACCAACAGGTTGGAGTCTTCCACACCACCATGGTTCAGGCCTTCAAAAGCCAATCCCGCCGTCATAGCACCATCACCGATTACGGCAACATGCTGGCGGTCTTTATAGCCTTGCAAACGGGATGCAACAGCCATGCCTAGTGCAGCAGAAATGGAAGTGGAGGAATGGCCTACGCCGAAGGTATCATATTCGCTTTCGGACCTTTTTGGGAACCCTGAGATGCCCTTGTAAATGCGGTTAGTGTGAAACACCTTCCTGCGACCTGTCAGGATTTTATGTCCGTACGCCTGATGACCTACATCCCAAACCAGCTGGTCGTAAGGAGTATTGAAAGCGTAATGAAGGGCAACTGTAAGTTCAACTACCCCTAGGCTCGCACCAAAATGGCCGCCATTAACAGACACAATATCAATGATATACTGCCTTAACTCTTCACAAACCTGTTTCAACTGATCAGGTTTTAGTAAGCGCAAATCATTGGAGTCGTTGATTTCGGAAAGCAGAGGCCCCGGCTTGATATCCATGTTCAGGTTAGATGGTGTTTTACGCAAAGTTAAGATTTTTAGGGAGTTAAATAAATTACCGATTTGCCCATAGATTAAAACAAGCTGAAAACGCATTTGGTTTCAGTTTAATATGTCCAAGACTAATTTTCGTTGGAGTTTCTGAATCTATAGTTGTTCATAATTGTGGCAGATGATTCATCAAGTGGACTTATTCATTCTACCTTTGCCGAGTTTATTAATCCATCAATATGAAATTCGCCACACGCGCGATTCACGCAGGGCAAGAGCCCGATCCCGCAACAGGGGCCATTATGACCCCCATTTACCAGACATCCACATATGTTCAGGAGTCTCCAGGAAAACATAAAGGCTATGCTTATGCTCGAGGCAAAAACCCCACACGGGTGGCGCTCGAAAAGTGCATCGCATCTCTCGAAAATGCCAAACATGCTTTGTGTTTTTCATCCGGACAAGGCGCTGAAGACACCATCATGAAACTGCTTCGTCCCGGCGACGAGGTAGTGGCTACTGATGATTTGTATGGCGGATCATACAGGATGTTCACGAAGGTATTTGCTCACTATGGCATCGTATTCCACTTTGTGAACATGCACGATGCGCAGGATATCCGTAAACACATCAACCCCAAAACCAAAATGCTTTGGGTGGAAACACCTACCAACCCGTTGATGAAAATCATCGATATCCGCGCATGCGCATCGATAGCTCAGGAAAACGGGTTGATGTTGGTGGTGGATAACACATTTGCTTCTCCCTACCTGCAAAATCCATTGGAGTTAGGAGCTACGATGGTGATGCACTCGGCAACCAAATATCTTGGAGGGCACTCTGATGTGGTGATGGGGGCTGTATGCACCAATGATGATAAGATATACGAGGAGTTGGCATTCATTACCAATTCATGTGGTCCTGTTCCAGGCCCGATGGATAGTTTTCTCGTCTTAAGAGGGCTCAAGACATTGCATGTACGCATGCAAGCGCATTGCAAAAACGGTAAAGAGATCGCTCATTTCTTGCGTCAACATCCTCGCATTGCAAAAGTGCATTGGCCCGGGTTCGAAGACCATCCGAACCATGCCATCGCAAAATCACAGATGCGCGATTTCGGAGGCATGATATCATTCACAATGAAAGGCGATTCCATGGAAGAAGCTTTCCGGATGGCGTCATCCACGAAAGTGTTCTCTTTGGCCGAATCGTTAGGAGGCGTAGAGTCGCTGATCGGACATCCTGCAAGCATGACCCACGCCAGTATACCCAAGTCAGAGCGCGAAAAATCCGGCGTCTCCGACTCCCTCATACGTCTGAGTGTAGGTATCGAAGATGTAGAGGATTTGGTAGAGGATCTCAAGCAAGCGTTGGAAGTAAAATAAGTGACATGTTACAAGTGACAAGTGACATGTTACAAGCGCCGCCCTGAGCTTGCTTGCGCTGAGCTTGTCCGATAGCTATCGGACGAAGCGTCGAAGGGTAACAACGTCAAATTGTAAATCGTCAATTGTAAATCGTCAATCGTCAATCAAAATGTCTCAATACAAATTCGCAGTAATCGGTCTCGGTCAGTTTGGAAACGCTATTGCCCGCACGCTGGCAGTTCGCGGAGCCGAGGTGTTAGCTATTGATAGCAGTGAGGAACACATAGAAGACATCAAGGAGGATGTGTCTTACGCGGTGTGTATGGATGCGACCGATATCAAGCTGTTGCGTTCACACAATGTGCATGAGATGGATGCCGTGGTGGTGGCCATCGGCGAGGATTTCGAGGCCTTGATGCTTTGTATCGTACAGCTTTTGGAATTGAAGGTGAAGCGCATCATGGCTCGCGCCAATGGTAAGCACCAACGCATGATACTTGAAAAGATCGGAGTAACGGAAATCCTATCGCCCGAAAACGATGTGGGTCTTGCCGTTGCCGAGCGCTTGCTCAACCCGAATATCCTTACCTCTCTTCTCTTGCCCGACAACTACGAAATCGTTGAGGTGAAAACACCGCGTTCTATCGCCAATCGTACTTTGGGCGACATCAACTTGCGCAGCAAATACAATCTGAACCTCATCACCCTTAAGCGTGAAACCGAAGTGATTAAAGATGGTGAGGTGGTAAAAGAGTGTCACATCCTAGGTGTGCCGAACTCGGAAACGGTACTGATCGAGTCGGATACTATCATCGTGTTCGGATTGGTCCGCGACATCGAGCGGTTCATCGAAATCAACCAGTAAGGTAAGAGTCACGCCCTGACTATATTCTCTTTTGGGATAACGGTCAGTCCTTTCATGCGTCGGTAAACATTAGCGAGAGCTTCCACGTCTTTTTCACAGTAGCGCATGATGCGTTCTAAATCTTTTTCGATCCAATAAACCGACCAAACCTGGCTACCGTCGATGTCGTCTTTTGGACTCGGTATTCCCAGCACATGGGTCAATAAGTTCAAAGGTGTGTAACTTTTGAAATCACCGAACTTCCACATTTCCATCGTATCCAGAAAATTCACCTCCCATGGTTTTTTGCCGGCGATGTCGAGTATCGTTGGCAGTTGAATGCCGTTTATCACCATGCGTCGAGCCATATATGGGAAGTCGAATTCCTTTCCATTGTGCGCGCACAGTCGGCTCTCGTTGGACGAGAAACTATTGCGTAACAAGTCTGCGAATTCAGATAGCAGCGCTTTTTCATCGTGGCCGTAGAACGACTTCACACGTAAGGTTTCAACACCGTTTACTTTATGTACAAAACCAGTAGAGATGCAGATGATTTGTCCGAACTCTGCATATATACCAGCCCGGTTGTAGATATCCTCCACCGATTCTTCGGGTTCATGTTTCAGATTGGCCGCCTTGCGTGTCCAAAGTTTTTTCACTTCTTCGGGACAGGTATCGAAAGAAGGGTGCTGCGGAATGGTTTCTATATCGAGGAAAAGAACCGACATGGTATTTAGGATTTAGATAAATCAAAATTAACAAGACGAAACATGAATTCCATACTTGAAATGTAAATAAGGGGGAATTAAACGTTTATCGAGGTATTGGCAATATGTAATTGGCTAAAACCTGGGAGCTACGCTCACTTGCCCTGAGTGAGGTCGAAGGGCCGCCCCACGGCGAAAATAAATTCCAAAAAATTGAGCTGCAAGTTTTCGAATAAACTTAAACGTTTAATTTTTTTATAGATTTTAGAGAAAAATTGCGGGGGACTATTGTCACTCGCCCTGAGTCCGTCCGGTAGCTATCGGACGAAGGGCCGCTCCATGGCGAAAATAATTTTTGAA
>JBJTQS010000019.1:0-19069 GCA_046075765.1 Bacteroidota bacterium | reverse complement strand
CCAAATGTTTGAGAGAAAATCAAATCCTGGGTATCGCCAGGATTCAATGCATTGGTTGCGATGGTTCCCAAAGCCTGATTCTGATTCAAAGAGTTGATTACTCGTGACTGCACATTAAATGAGGATAATGGTTGGTTACCTGTGTTCTTTACTTGTGATGTCATGGTATAGGGTGTACCACTAGCCGATAGGAATAATCCTCCAGTGCTCTCGTTATTCACAAAGCTCGTAGATGCATCGTTTACTTGGAAGTTGACAATGGATGGGTATGTGAACTTGATAGCGTACTGCGATACAGGGAAAATATCATGGGAATGTTGCAGCCCGATATTTCCTGAGTTGTTTTCAATTCCGACGGTTACAAAGTTTCCAGGGTTATTGTAAGTTCCGATTTGAGCTTCGTATTGATAGGTAATTGAACTATCGTTTTTGCTCAAAATAATCTGAAAAGTGTTGCTTCCGGTATATCCAGCAGCTGCGTCCCAAAAAGGAACGTTGATGTAAGAAACAACCAATGTATCTTCAGTTGGACTGGTCCAATACCAGCATTCAGTTCCTGCAATAGGAGCCGATGAAGCATCCGTAAAGGTTAAGTCGGATGCCATAATAGCCATATAGTTTTGAATTCCTGTGGCAGTTGGAATGGTAGGAAATGGATGTGCAACCGGGGTGCTTGAAAATCCGATGTAACCATTTGATCCTATACGGAAAGTAGTGACATCATACCAATAGAAATGGAATGGGAATCCTATAGCGTAAGGTCCGCGGATGTTATCATCAGCAAGGCCCGATACCTGTACGGCACCTGGTGCACCAACAATATTGATCCAGTTATAGGTTGGACCGTTGGGGTCGTTACTGTCGCGCCAAATATAACCGTAAGTGTCGGGACCGCCACTGGTTTGAGCCAATGCGGGGTTAGTGTTGAGAAGCGTTGCAATTAGCAAGCTCATCAAGAAACATAGGGTAAGTTTTCTGTTCATTGGTTTGGTTTTGTGGGTTAGTGAAGAACAAATAAAGAAACTTGAATTTAAAAAACAAAGTCCGAAGGGTTTTCCTTCGGACTTTATCATTGAGCTTATAAAATGACTATTTCAATATATTAATTTTCAGAGACTTATATCCTCCATCGTAGAATAAAGAGACTTGATACAAACCAGCCGCTAATTGCCTTACGGGCAGTTCCACTTGGTTATTGCCTGCTGAAAACTGGTCCTCAAGAACCGACACTACTTTTCCAGAGGCATCCGTCAATATCAACTTTGCTTGCATATCATTGACAATTCCGATATTCAATTGGACAAAATCATTGGCAGGGTTCGGATATGCAGAGAAAACAGTCACAGAAGATTGCTCTCCAATTCCAGTAGAAACTTCATCCCAGAGAATTAAATCATCCACACCCGCTTCAATCAATGATCCCGCGTTGGCATCTTCAGCTATGAATCTAAGCGATACGGTAGACGTTGGAGACACATAATCTTGTACGCGGAAAGCAAATCGCCTCCAACTATGGTCGGCCACGTTTATGTTTTCCACATCAACATAATTCACTCCATCATTGGTGATGGCCACTTGCCAGAAATCAGTTCCCGGAGTAGCACCTTGATCATTGGTGTACCAACGATAGTAGGAGAATGCGGGATTGGTGTAGTTGGATAAATCATAAACTGGTGACAGTAAAGTTGTCTTACCACCGTCAACATCATTCTCTCCTGCTCCCGCTGTTGGTCCGCTCGCATTTCCAGTAATGGCGCAAAACTGTCCACCCACGGTATTCTGATCGCCTGGTTGCACAACTGCTGTACCAACGTATGAGGGTACGGGGATTTCGATGGCCCACTCACCTGTTGTAGCATCGTCGGATGGTAAACCAGTAGTCCAACTACCTGCAAAAACATCGAAATCTTCCTGCAGCAACAAATCATATCCGACCATGATGTAATAAGGGATATTGGGGTTGGAGGCATCAGCACCCTGCGGAGTTATGTTTGTTAATGTTCCACAATTGTCTTCAACTGCCAAGTAATATTCGATGATGGTTCCTTTGGGCTGAGAGGGAATGGTACCGATGTAATTTGAGCCGCCTCCATTTGCCAACACAAATGGGGTGAAAGCACCTGAATTACCCAGGCGGTAATAACCACGAACTATGTTACCCGCTCCCAAGCCAGGAATGGATGCATCAACTGCCACAGGTGTGTTTTCAATAGCCTGCAACACTTGGTTGTGGTTCAGATTCACTGCACCTCCCAATGTGATTCCATGAATTGCAAAGCCTGATGTGATATCGCAAAAATTAGGCGTTCCATTGGTCAAGTCGCCGTCGTTATCATCAAGGGTTAAAACCTCATACAGGACATCTTGATACAATTGTCCTTCGCTGCCATCAGGACCAGTGATACCCGCATAAAAACTCTCTGCGAACAAATCCATCATCTGTTGTAAATTCCCAAGATTCAAATAAGTATCCCAAAAACAGCCTGCGATGATTTCGCCATCAGCATGAACTTGTCCGACCAAATCTTGAGGAAACACTTTTTTGTTGATGTCGTATCTACGCACAAATCCGGTAGGATTGTTTTGATAGAATCCTATACCGAGAATTGGAGAATCTGTAATTCCGAGCGCCCATATATCAGCATACCCCTCTCCCATGCCACCGTTATCGAAGCTGAACCCTTGAGCTTGATAGAATTTATCATTGATGCCATGGCCATATTCATGGTAGCATACATCAGAAACCAGTGAAGTGGCATTACAACCACCACCTGCTGCATAAAAATTAATAGATGAGCCGTCATAAAATGCGTTACAGTTACCGGCCAGGTCCACATTGGCGGGTAAAGCAAAATCCAAACCTGTGAAAGATGGATAAAAGGATTTCATGAAATCATGCACGGTGTTTACTGCGTGGTAGGTGGTACGCTGCTTGATGTCGGTGTTGTTGTCCGCTGTAACACTGTTTGCTCCAGGACTCAGGTTGACAGTCCATGACGGAGTAGCGTTATTGGTTCGTACCCTAACCCATCTTCCTTCCAGGGAAACAGTGGCGGTGGTAGCAGTGGTATTGTTCAAACCAAGGAATCCGGTTGAATCCGTGTAATATGTTGTACCTCCCTGCACCACTTTCAGATTTCGTAGAGGTTCAACAGTTGAAGGATTATAAGGATGAGTGGTGTAAAGAGTCCCTGAAATGTTAACATCCGTATTGGAAATATGTACGATTCGGTTTGTTCGATAAAGTACTTCTCCGTTGTTGGCATCAACCAAAGTATAATATCTACCTGGCATACCTTCAGCATCACGGTTTTCCACGTTTATCTCATAAACCAAACGGTAGTTGAATTCGCGATGCATTGGAATAGCAAGTATCTTCAAGTGGTCGCCAGCAACTACTGATGTGATTCCCGAAACACCATTTGTAGCATAATTAACCGCAGCTTGCTGGGTAAGATAAGGGACAGTAGAAATATTGATTCGGGGATGGTATCCCAATGAAAACTGCATTACTCGACCATCCTTGGTCATCTTGACCTGAACGTTAGACCAAAGCACTTCTATTCCTTGGTAATGTTGCTTCCAATTTACATAGTCGTACTTTTTGCCAGAGTTAACGGTAGACCTATACACCAACTGATTTTGCTGAATACCAAAACCGGATAACTCAGTATTCAAAAACCGTTCGGCACGTGTTAGGGCATCAAGACCGGCCATTGGAATTGGTGTTCCAAAAGCTTTGTGGGGCATCTGATTCTCCTCATTGAAAACAACAGACCAATTGTTGTTTTTCGCCAGAAATTCATTCCATGCAGTGCTTTTTCTTAGCTCCGCCTGGTAAGTTAAGTCGTGTACCTTGTGTGGATTCTTTATGAAAGTTACTTTTAGAGGATCGCTGTGACCATCGAAACGTCCACTAGCCCAAAGCAGATTTACTGAAGCCAGCAAAAAAGAAATTGTAAAGATTTTTTTCATATTGATTATTAGCTTTAAATCCAAAAATACACAAAACATAATGAATCTGATTGTCAGTATAATGTAATTCTAATAAATAGCCCCGACTATTGGAAAAGTACAAGGTTTTGAAGGCTCAGCCAAAAAACAAATAGAGTTAAATTTGCGGTTACTTTAAAGGAAATGAAGACTTACTCCCTGGAAATGAATGGCATGGTTCGACAATTGCTTATGTCGAGCCTGGGAACTTTGCGATTTGTGATGTTCAATGAGGCGCATCCTTTGGCCAATTCGATTCGACAATTAGAGCTCACCAATGCGAAGGATGTGGGATTATTGTACGACAAGATCAAGCAATCCGAAGAGGGTGATGTACTTCGGATGAGTTTGGATGAGGAGATCTTGATTTATACATCCATGGACATTACATGCAAGGCGTATATGACTGACTTGGGTGATGCCTTAAGGAAGCTGAATGAACCAGGAATAAAAAAGGGTGAGCCCGGATTTACTGAAATTCGAGGCACCATCCTAAAGGGTTGTGAAATTGTGATGGAAGGTATGCGAAGGTCCTTTGCAGACGAAGAGGATTTTGAAGAGCGCGTGGATGTATTGGAGCAGTTTGTATTGGTCTGATCAAATCCATCCATTTATCCGGTAATAAACGAGAGCGAACATTTCGCGGATGCAGATGATTTCAAGTTTCAGATAATTCCAAAAGTCGTAACGCAATCCGTTGCTGGCTGAAACATCAGGCACATAAGCACGACCACCTATTTTACGGAAATCATAATCCAAGTCAAGAAACATCGCATTTTCAAAAGCAGGCACTGCAATGACTTTCTCAAAGCCGACTTTGTTAAAAGCAAGCACACTACGCCGCATGTTTTCGGGAGCAGTAACCATGGCCATAGTTAATTTCTTATTGGGCAAAACATTGGTCAGTCCCATGGCTTGAGCTCGGGTGTTTGTTCCTTCATGCGAAAATGAGATCCTTGATCTATCCACACCTAAATCATGCAAAAAACGAACCATTTGATTGGATACCGAAGAATCTGGAGGGTGGGCAATCACCAATTTCGCATCAGGAAACTCATTAGCAAGCTGAGCACAATAATAAAGTCGAATCAGATTGGATTCGGAAGGCATACCTCCCCCACCAAGCATTACAATACAGGAAGGTTTTTCGCCTATCGCATAGTCCGTTTGCATGCTTTCGCCCAACCATCTATGCCAATAAAATGGCAAGGATGTGAATGACAGCGCCAACATCAATAAAAATACAAATCCAAAAGTATAAATCGAAAATTTTAAGAAACGGACCATAAACCCGAAAGCCTTTTTAAGTGTTTCCATAAACGTCATAAATTTCAGACCAATTGGATTATGGTAATTACATTTGTAAAAGTATATGAAAAAGCCTAGCCTGCATCTGCTTATCGCCATAATGTTCTCGCTGTTGCATTATGGTTCAACAGCGCAAACCTATACCAAGACCTCATCCGAGATTTTATTGTCATTGGAAAAATTGAATACATTGGGTTCAGTGCTATATGTTGCTGCCCATCCTGATGACGAAAACACGAGGCTTTTATCGTACTTGGCATCCGAAAAAAAATTCAGGACCGTATACATATCCTTAACGAGAGGTGAAGGTGGACAAAACCTTATAAGCGAAGAAATCGGTATGCCTTTAGGCATGATACGATCGAGGGAACTGATGGCTGCACGCAAGGTAGATGGTGCTGAACAAACATTCGGAAGTTGCGATGATTTCGGCTACTCAAAATCATCTGACGAAACGATGCGACATTGGAACAAGGAGGAAGGCCTTCGCGACCTTGTATGGGCTATCAGGAAATACATACCGGATATAATCATCAACCGTTTTCCTACAAACAAGGATGCTGGGCATGGACATCATTCAGCTTCTGCTTTGCTTGCCATTGAAGCTTTCAGGTTGGCCGCCGACCCGAAATCATTTCCAGAACAACTCGCTTTTGTTAATACATGGCAAGCTAAACGCATTTTCCAAAACACATTTAGCAATAGGAATCTTCCCGATTCAGCTTACGCAGGACAATTAAAAATCGATGTTGGGCTCTTCAATCCATTACTTGGAAAATCCTATGGTGAGATTTCCGCCAACAGCAGGAGCATGCACAAAAGCCAAGGTTTTGGGGTGATGAGCCAAAGAGGTAAGATGATCGAGTATTTCAAAAAAATCGATGGCGATACTGCGGTCACTGATGTGTTTGCCAAAATACCAACTGGGTGGGAGCGTGTGCCCGGTGGAGGCCGAATCAAATCGGTAATAAACAAAATCATCAAAGATTTCGATGTGCGAAATCCTTCCAGATCAGTAGATCAACTCGTGAAATTACTACCGTTAATTCGCAACTGCAGCGACCCATATTGGAAATCGGTCAAGGAACAAGAATTATTGGAAATCATCAAAGCATGCTCTGGTCTGTGGTTCGAGGTTTCCACAAACAAACATAAAGTTCTTCCGGGTGATACGATGGGAATTACCATTGCCGCTGTTTCAAGGACTATGCCGGGCATTATTCTAAAGAATGTTCGATACAATGGTTTGGATACTGTCTTTTCGAAGTCAATGAGTACCAATGAAACCTTAATGGCAAAAAGCGTCATTACAATTTCTCCAAGCAGCTCTTTCAGCAGCCCATACTTTTTGGACCATTCTTTGAGGAAACAACTACCACAATTAGGCATTGCATGGAATGAAGATCCTCTCCAAGCCGTTTTCATTTTTGAGTTATTCGGTGAGCAATTGGTCTACCAAACTCCGTTCACCTATAAATGGGTGGATCCAGTAAAGGGAGAGTGTCATAGGCCTATTGAAATCGTACCGTTGGTATCCGTTGCGGCTAATGCACCGGTTGCTATTTCAAACAAGGGTGCTGATACTCAAGTTAAATTCGATATCATTACAGAGAAAGACTCTATAGATGGTTATGTAAAGCCATTGCCTCCTTCAGGTTGGAGCTGCATACCAGACTCCATTCCATTTAAAACCCTGGACAAAGGCAAACCCGTGTCGGTGTCGTTCACCCTCACTCCCCCATCACCTGCCGACCGTGTAATTACTTCGGACATACAAATGCACAACAGCATGAAAGCTTATGCTGTTGTGAATGGGAAGGAATATCGGCATACGGTAAAAAACATACAGCATGACCATATCCCTGCGGTAGTTTACTTGGAAGAAGCATCAGTTAGGTTGGTGGCCACTTCGTTCGAATCCAATTCCAAGAGGATCGGCTACATTGCCGGAGCCGGAGATGAAGTTGCACAATGCCTAAGCCTGGCAGGTTTTCAAGTGGATATGTTGGACGGCAAAACCATATTAAATGGGTCGCTGTCTAACTACGACGCCATCATTACCGGAATACGCGCATACAATACCATTGAAGAAATTGGAACTTGGCAGTCCACGCTGATGCAGTATGTTGAAAACGGAGGAACACTGGTGGTTCAATACAACACGAACAATTTCCTTGGAGGAGTAAAATCTCCCATGGGCCCGTATCCATTCAAAATCACACGCGACCGTGTTACAGAAGAAGATGCTGAACCCACATTCAACATCCCTAATCATCCATTATTGAATTATCCAAACCAAATAACCAAATCAGATTTCGACCATTGGGTACAAGAGCGCGGACTTTACTTTGCAGGAGAAACATCACCGGAATACAGCAAACCCATATCGTGGAACGACAGAGACGAAAAACCATTGGACGGATCCATCATTTATGCCAAGAAAGGAAAAGGACAGTTCATCTATACGGGCATCTCATTCTTCCGACAATTGCCAGCAGGCGTTCCGGGAGCTTATAGGTTGATGGTAAATATGATGAACGATTGACGATGTGCGATTGACGATGTGCGATGTGCGATTGACGATTAGAAATTTTAAATTATACTTTGCCTGATATTTGGCTATTAGCTAATAACATTTAACCATCCATAATTAACTCGCTAAACATGTCAACACCGCCACCAATTGGTACTTGGAAAAAATGGTATTGGCTAGTGGCTGGATTCCTTGGCTTGCAAATAGTATTGTATTACATCATCACCGTTATTTACGCATGAGCGGCCTGGATTGGATTGTACTGATTTCAACGTTGGTGTTTATTACCGTTTACGGAATCTATAAAAGCCGAGGAAGCAAAAACATAGAGGGTTATTTGTTGGGCAACCACTCGATGCCTTGGTACGCTATTGGATTATCCATCATGGCTACGCAAGCAAGTGCCATCACTTTCCTGTCGGCTCCAGGACAGGCATTCACGGATGGTATGCGTTTTTTACAGTTTTACTTTGGTCTGCCATTGGCCATGATAGTTTTGAGTGTTACAGTTGTTCCGCTGTTTCACCGCATGAAAATCTATACGGCCTATGAATATCTGGAAAACCGTTTCGATTATAAGACAAGAGCCCTTGGAGCATTCCTCTTTTTGATTCAACGTGGTTTGGCGGCAGGACTCACCATCTACGCTCCTGCCATCATACTTTCCAGTCTACTCGGTTGGAATATCTATTGGACCAACATCTTCATCGGAGGAATCGTGGTACTCTACACTGTTGCCGGCGGAACCAAGGCGGTCAGTCATACGCAGATGGGACAAATGGCTATTATTTTTTCAGGAATCATTTTGGCCGCCATTCTCATTTTTCGCATGCTGCCCGATTTATCGTTCAACGAGGTAGTAACCATTGCAGGAAAAACGGGTAAAATGAATTTGGTTGATTTTTCATTTGACCTACAGAACAAATACAATGTATGGTCGGGACTTATTGGAGGTTTCTTTTTAGCTCTTGCCTATTTTGGCACCGATCAATCGCAAGTAGGACGCTACTTAGGTGGGAAGTCAATCACAGAATCGAGGATGGGCCTATTGTTTAACGGTCTTGTTAAAATACCTATGCAACTTTTCATTTTATTCATTGGAGCATTGCTTTACGTATTCTATATCTTCCAACCTCAACCGGTATTCTTCAACAAAGTTGAAACAGAAAAGGTGATGGCCGGCAGCTATGCGGAATCCTATATGCAGGTTCAGAATGCCTTTGATCAAAACAGGGAGCTGAAAGAGCAAGCCACCAATGGCATGTTAGCCTCAATCAGATCAAATGATGAAGAGTCAACCCAACTGTATGCAGACACACTAAAGCAATACAACAAGCGAGCAGATGAGCTCCGCCAAGAGGCCAAGGCTGTATTAAAAAGTTCAGACGTAAATGCCGACACAAATGACACCAATTATATTTTCTTGAGATTCGTTATTGATCATTTGCCTGCAGGCATTATTGGGCTGCTCATTGCGGTGATCTTTGCCGCTTCCATGTCGTCAACATCGTCTGAGTTGAATGCTTTGGCTTCAACGAGTGTGGTTGACATTTACAAAAGAGCCATCATAAAAAACAAAAGCGAAAAACATTATTTGACCATATCCAAGTGGGGGACCGTACTATGGGGCTGTTACGCCATTTTGGTGGCTCAATTTGCAAACCAGTTGGGAAGTCTCATTGAAGCCGTTAACGTGCTGGGCTCATTGTTTTACGGAACAATACTTGGAATATTCCTAACTGGATTTTATATCAAACGGGTAAAGGGCCACGCGGTTTTCATAGCTGCATTGATTGCAGAGGCTGGCGTCATAGGATGCTACATGTTTACCGACATCACATTCCTATGGTACAATTTGATCGGATGTATTTTAGTCATAGGAATTGGACTTCTGATTTCCTTTTGGGGGATAAGCAAGGAAGCCTCCAAAGAATAACAAAAAACCCTGCCGAAATTCGACAGGGTTTATGCTTGTTTTAGTTTGTAACTAAGATTTATTTGCGGCCTTTGGTTCCGGCGTTTGGTTTCCAATCAACCAGTGCCTTCTCCACATCATCCTTATACCAGAAGTTTGTGGCTTGATCGCCGAGCTCTTTGGCTTTGAGAGCGAATCTGTAGGCTTCAGTCGTGTTTTTCATGGCTGCATAAATTTGCGCTTTTGTCCAATGATTAAACCAATCAGATTTGAGTGCGATTGATTGATCAACATAGGTCATTCCTTTTTCTAACTCCTTATTGTTATCCAAGTGATATCGGGCGGCAGAATTGTATACACGCCAAGTCCTGCCCAACTCTTTGGAGATACTTTCCATTGCCTGTGCATCGGTATCCAACATAACTGGAATCACCAAACGTGTACGCTCCCACTCCATCACGATCATACCTTTGGAGTCTGAAAAATCTGAGAAGTAGAATAACATACGTTCACGAAGTTCACAGGCAACAGGCTTCACCATGAAACGAACTTGGTCATCCTCCTTTTTGTAAGAGTCTACAGAGGCATTCACATCCTTGTTTAAGATTACCGTGAACTCGGATTGGTTTGGGATCGTAAGCAACGAATACTTCCCTTTGGGTATCTTATTACCCATTATGGTTACGTCTTTGCTGAAAGAAATCTTGGTAGAAGCATTCGCTCCCGTACGCCACAATTCGTTGTATGGTACCAAGCCACCGAAAATGGCCCTGCCTTTGGCACCTGGACTCGCATATTCAATAGAAATGTCTGTTAAGCCCATAGTTTGGGTTACGGAAGCAGACGGAGAAGGTTGTGGTAACTGCAACTGAGCAATTGTACTTCCGCTGGTTAAAAACAATGCTGCGATAAAAAGGCTTTTGATTTTCATAAATAATGGTTTTGGGATTTGAGTTTCAAGTATAAGAAACAAGGTCATACACTTGTGAGTTTATTTTAAAAAGCATATTTATTAAATTGTTATTCAGACACTTATAAAATATTAAATTAAAAACGTAACCCTGTCCACCAAACCGAGGTATAAGGAACTGTTTTTAGGGTTTATGATTCAGGTTAGTTAAAGTGGCGCCCCGTAAGGCGCCATTTTCATTTTACTACCACCCCGTCAAAAAAATAAAGAAATAATGAAACCTTATCGATCGTTTCCTAGTACAAGGAACTGTTTTTAGGGTTTATGATTCAGGTTAGTTAAAATGGCGCCCCGTAAGGCGTCATTTTTTATTTGGCACCTACAACACCAGCCAAATCCTGGAGGATAATTGAGGCAGCTCGTTTAGAGGCTCCATTTCCACCAAGCATTTCAATTAAACGATTGTAATCACTCAGCATCCGACTTCGTTCTGATGATTCGGAAAGTATTTTTCGCAATTCAAGATCTAAGTTTTTCAAATTTAGATCTTGTTGAATCAGCTCGGTAACACACTCGGAATCCATAACCAGATTCACTAAGGAAATATACTTGACTTTTACCAACCAGCGAGCAATATGATACGAAATGGGATTGCCTCGGTAGCAAACAACCTGGGGAACTTGAAACAAAGCTGTTTCCAAAGTGGCGGTACCCGATGTAACCAAAGCGGCTCGGGCCGATGATAGCAATCCATAAGTATTGCCGTAGACAACCTCAATCAGCCCTTGGGCATTGAAAGAATCATAAAATTCTTTTTGAATACTTGGGGCAGCGGCAATAATGAAACGATGGTCGGGAAACTTTTGGGCTATTGAAACCATCAGCGGAAGCATGGCAGATATTTCCTGCTTTCTACTTCCGGGCAACAATGCCACGATAGGCCTATTGTCGATCCCTTTATCAAATGAATAATTATTTGCGATGGCGTCTAACAAAGGATGACCCACAAAATCCACTTGGTAGCCTAACTTCTCGTAAAATGGCTTTTCAAATGGCAGGATAACCATCATACGATGGACATACTTGCGGATGATTTCAATGCGGGATTGCTTCCAAGCCCATATCTGTGGAGAGATATAATAGTGAACACGGAATCCTGATTCATTTGCAAATCGAGCCATCCGCAGATTGAAACCAGGATAATCCACCAGAATCACCACATCTGGATTGAACGATTTGATCTGCTCCTTGCAAAGCTCCAAATTCCTGAGAATAGTACGAAGATTGAGCAGCACCTCTGCAAACCCCATAAATGCCAATTCCCTATAGTGCTTGAGCACTTTTACCCCTACACCTTCCATCAAATCGCCACCCCATCCCTTTATTTCGGCATGTTTATCCATCCGACATAATTCCCGAACCAGATTAGATCCGTGAAGGTCACCCGAGGCCTCTCCTGCTATAATGAAATACTTCAATGAAATTGGAAGTTAAATACCTATTGGAGGTAATTGAAGAAATAGAACAATCCGATTATAAAAGTGACCAAGAGAATACCGCGCCCTGTGTATTCGCGGTTCGCTTTCAACATGCAATACCTGAAAGGAAATACATTAAAAAAAATGGAAATAACTTCAATTGTACTTTCCCGGAAAACCGGAGGTCTGTTAAAGAAGTAATCAGAAATCCAAATGTTCAAATATTTCAATAGAAAATAACCAGCTACCATCACAATTAATGCGATGATAATGCCATGCAACATGGTGTCTTTTTTAAACATCCCAGCGAAGCTTGTTAAGTTGTTGGAATGCGTGGTGGGCAGTGAAATCGAATAAAACCGGCACCACGGAAACAAAACCGTTATTCAACGCCCATTCATCGGTATCATTGCCTTTATCGTAATTCTTGAATTTACCAGTGAGCCAATAATAAGGTCGCTTACGCGGATCCATACGCTCGTCGAACTCTTCCTCCCATTTGGCATTGGCTTGCCTGCACACTTTGATTCCCTTGATTCGCTTCAATGGCAAATCAGGAAAATTCACATTAAGCAAAGTTTCAGATGGCATTCCGTTGGTCAAAATATTCTTAGATATCAATCTCGCGTAATGTACACACGCCGAAAAATCGGCCTCCATGCTATAGTTGTTGAGCGAAAAACCGATCGATGGAATCCCTTCGATGGCGCCTTCCATTGCAGCCGACATAGTGCCGGAATAGATCACGTTGATGGAACTGTTCGAACCATGATTGATACCCGAAACACACAAATCGGGCTTACGGTGAAGAACCTTATTCACGGCAAGCTTTACGCAATCAACCGGTGTTCCCGAACATTGCCATCCCAAAAACTCTCCATGAAACTCCACTTTGTCGAGTCGCAATGGCTTACCAATAGTGATGGCATGTCCCATTCCTGATTGTGGGCTGTCTGGGGCAACTACCACCACCTCGCCAAGGGTTGACATTGCCTCCACCAATGACCTAATGCCGGGTGCAGTTATTCCGTCATCATTGGTAACCAGAATTACGGGCTTGTTGGAAGCTGATTTTTTGATGTTTATTTTCTTGGATGCCATTCAGCAAAAATAGTCTAAAAGATCTAAGCACAACCTTCATATTATTGTTAGCTCGGTAAGCAACAAACCCGCAGTGTTGTGCTGCGGGTTTGAATTACAGACCCTATGGGGTCTAACAGTAAAACTAGTTGACTGAAATCCTACGAGGCTCTGCTGGTTTTGATTCCTCCTTTTTGGGAAGGGTAACCATCAATATTCCGTTCTGATAACTTGCAGCAACTGCATCAGCGTTCACAGTATCTGGCAAAGTAAAACTTCTACTAAAGGAACGGAAGCTGTATTCTCGACGAGTACAATTTTGTTCAGAATCGTTAACCTCTGATTTATATTCCGCTCGTACATTGAGTACACCATCTTCAACAGTTATCTTGAAGTCATCCTTATTAAAGCCAGGAACCACGAACTCCAATCTGATGTCCTTAACGGTATCATAAATGTTGACTTTAGGGGAGTTAAGCGAGGATGTTTGAGGCTTGGAAGCCTCATCCATTAAATCGCGGATCAGGTCATTAACGGTTAGAAATCGGTTGCGTGCTGTACTAGCTTTTGCAGCTTTGTTGTTGGTGATAAACATGGTTTGATAGTTTTATTAGTTTCCTTCAAACCATCAACTTGCATACCACGTAGTAAAATGAGAATAAAAGATGTCATTTTGACATCAAACGGAAAATTTAAGCGCCATTATGGCGCAAAACACTAAAGTTTGACTACCTGAATCTCACCTTTTTCAATCGACTTGACAATTGATTCGATTGCGGCATCATCACCCTCCGCATCGTACTCGCTTTTTAAGGTTGAGCCAAACAATCGAGCCAGACTTTGCCAAAAGAAAGCTTGAAAGGAACCTCTGAGCTCTTTTACGAGGTTATAGGAAGTAGTACCTGTTTCGCGATCAACCAGCTTAATTAGAATAGTTCCTTGGGTAAAAGTCAATTTTTTAAGGTCTTTTTCGAACCTTGCCTTCATCACCTTTTCCTTTTCCTTGATGAACTTATTTCGAGCCCGCTCTGTGGGAAGTAAGGCGATAGAGTCGTTGATCTGTTTCAATGTTTGAGCAGCCAGCTTAGCATACGGATATGCTTTCAGCACATCACGACGCAGTTTCAGATATCGCTTCAGGTTTTCGGCCCTGTGCGGATCTGCTGCGGTAATAACCTCGAAAACCGGTAACGAAACAAACGGAATGGTATCGGACCCAACCACAACTGCTCGAGTTACAACAGGAGGCAGTCCGTCAGTTTGGCCTTGACTACGAAGACCGAGCAAAACAAAAAATGTTATGATAACGATGGTGCGCATTTTACACCCGATGATATGCAATAACCTCGCCAAAGGTAATTTATTGCTTAACCCAATCTATTTTTCTTCCACGCAGAACCTTTGGCACTCGATTCTAGATTTGTCAGGATTGATTTTGAGGGGGCGCCCACTAGCTTAGTTGCCAATAACACAGCTACCATAGAATCGATTTCATTGAATCCAGATAGAAACTCGGGTTTGAAATACGTTTTAACGAAGTGCGTATCGAAATTACCTGAACGGAAGGCCTCATGCTTGAGCACAAATGTGCAGAATGATAGTGTGGTTGCAACACCCGTGATACGATACTCTTCGATGGCCCTTAGCATCCGCTCTACTGCCTCTTCCCTATTGGTTCCATGAACGACCAGCTTGGCAATCATCGGATCGTAATAAATCGGGATTTTCATTCCTTCCTCAAAGCCATCGTCAACTCGCACGCCAGGGCCTTTAGGAGTTTGATATTGTGAGAGCGTTCCGATATCAGGCAAAAAATTATTCAACGGATCTTCTGCATATACTCGCACTTCAATTGCGTGTCCTTTTATTTGAAGGTCGTTTTGAGTGAATGATAGTTCATGACCCATCGCTACCCGGATCTGTTCCTTAACCAAATCAATACCGGTAATCATCTCCGTAACGGGATGCTCCACCTGCAATCGGGTATTCATTTCGAGGAAATAAAAATTCAGGTTTTCGTCCAACAAAAACTCTACAGTTCCGGCCCCTACATAATCGCAGGCCTTTGCAACCATTACCGCACATTGACCCATTTGCTCACGCAACTCAGGAGTCAATACTGAGGATGGCGCTTCTTCAATCACCTTTTGATGCCTACGTTGAATGGAGCACTCACGTTCGAACAAATGCACGATGTTGCCATGCATGTCGCCCATCACCTGCACTTCAATATGTCGCGGAGAACCCACATAACGCTCAATGAATACCGAACCATCGCCGAACGCGGATGTAGCTTCACTAACGGCCAACTTTAGCATTTCATCAAATTGAGCCTCATGCTCAACAATGCGCATGCCCTTGCCTCCACCGCCTGCTGAGGCTTTCACCAGGATGGGATACCCAACTTCACCGGCAATTTTTCGTGCCTTATCAATGTCTGTGATTGCGTAGTCGGTTCCTGGAACAAGGGGGATATTGTATTTCTTTACTGCGTCCTTCGCTCCGAGCTTACTGCCCATGATTTCCATGGATTCAGGAGATGGACCGATAAGTATCAAGCCTTCCTCTTTAACTCGGCGTGCAAAGGCAGCATTTTCCGATAGGAAACCGTAACCGGGATGGATCGCATCCGTTCCGGTTGACTTGGCTGCGCCGATGATTTTATCGAACACCAGGTAGGATTGCGCAGATGGAGGCGGACCGATGTGTATTGCCTCATCAGCATATCGAACGTAAGGAGCTTCGCGGTCGGCATCAGAAAAAACAGCGACCGTTTGGATGCCCATTTCACGGGCGCTGCGCATGATACGCAGAGCGATTTCGCCTCGGTTGGCAACTAGGATTTTCTTTATTTCTCGAATGCCTTTAGATGCCATTTTCAAATTTGATTTATCCCTTGCGGGTAATCATTCCAATGATTTTGTAGACCAGTTTTGCCAGTGTGTATTCGGAAAGTATTTGTCCTTCGGCAGGAGCAACTTCCACTACATCGAAACCGATAACTTTCTTGCTGGCAACCACCATGCGCAAAAACTCCAAGGTCTCATGCCAATACAAACCATTGGGTTCGGCAGTGCCAACAAACGGAATAACTGAAGGGTCGAAACCATCAGCGTCTATCGTGATGTAAACCTGCTCGCCCATCGCCGCCAAGGCCTCCTGCATCCAGTTCGGGTTGGAACGCACATAATGGGCGTAAAAAGTATGAATGTTATTGGATGACTTGATCAACTCGGCTTCCTCTTTGCATTGCGCTCGAATACCGATTTGAACCAAATTAACACCTAGATCGTGCACTCGCGCCATGACCGAGGCATGCGAATACGGATTACCATGATAGGATTGGCGTAGATCGGAATGGGCATCAATTTGCAACACGGTGAACTCGCCATATTTCTTCATGTGAGACTTCACAAAACCGAGTGTAACGGTATGCTCCGCTCCCAAGGATATCACGAACTTGCCATCGGAAATCAGCTTGTCTGTTTCCTGCTCAATGAGATCAACAGCATCCGCATCAAACTTTCCGGTGAAATCAATGGGATCCAATGTGGCGATGCCTCCTTTGCGGAATGCCTCGTCGTCTATTTCCTCATCATAAAACTCTACGAAATGCGACGCCGATAAAATGGCTTCTGGACCTTTGGCGGAGCCACTCAAATACGATGAAGTGTGCTCGTAAGGAACAGATTGAATGACGAACCTGCTTGACTCATACGAGTGAAGTGCAAGGTCTTCAATGGCGAGAAAATTATTTTCGGAAGATCTAGCCTTCATACAATCACTTTTTCAATACATCTGCAACCAAATCGGCTGCTTCCTTCAACTGAATTGCAGAATACACCTTGAGACCAGATTCATCAATGATCTTCTTGGCCTCTTCGGCATTGGTTCCTTGCAAGCGAACGATGATTGGCACCGGGATTTCGCCGATGCTCTTGTAAGCGTCAACTACACCCTGTGCAACACGATCACAGCGAACGATTCCACCGAAAATATTTACCAGAATAGCTTTCACATTAGGATCCTTGAGGATGATACGAAACGCTTGCTCTACTCGAGCAGCATTAGCAGTACCTCCAACGTCGAGGAAATTGGCAGGGTCACCACCAGCCAACTTGATGATATCCATAGTGGCCATGGCGAGTCCGGCACCATTTACCATACAACCCACATTTCCGTCGAGCTTAACATAATTCAAATTATGCTCGCCAGCTTCCACTTCGGTTGGATCCTCTTCGGTTATGTCGCGCATGGCAGCATAATCAGGATGGCGATACAATGCATTCTCATCCAGATTAACTTTCGCGTCTACAGCAATGATCTTATCATCAGAAGTTTTGAGCACTGGATTGATTTCGAACATGGCTGAATCCGTGGATTCGTATGCTTTACAAAGTGCGGTTACGAATTTGGTCATCTCTTTGAAGGCGTTTCCGCTGAGACCAAGATTGAACGCGATTTTACGGGCCTGAAAAGGCTGCAGTCCAGTCTTGGGGTCAATCTCCTCTTTGAAAATCAAATGAGGAGTTTTCTCAGCAACTTCTTCGATATCCATACCACCTTCGGTGGAGTACATCACAATATTACGACCGGTCTGACGGTTGAGCAGAACGCTCATGTAAAACTCGGAAGTTGCAGAAGGACCTGGATAGTAAACATCTTGTGCGATAAGCACCTTGTTCACTTTTTTGCCTTGTGGACCCGTTTGAGGCGTCACCAATTGCATACCGATGATATTGGATGCTCTTTCGTTCACTTCTTCAAGGCTCTTGGCCAACTTCACACCCCCACCCTTGCCTCGTCCACCAGCGTGGATCTGTGCCTTAACCACCCACCATTGAGTTCCAGTCTGGGCTTGTAAATCCTTGGCGGCCTGTACGGCTTGTTCGGGCGTATCTGCAACGATACCCTCTTGGATGGCAACTCCGAAGCTTTTGAGAATAGACTTGCCCTGATACTCGTGAATATTCATATAAAAACGTGCTTTTTACAACCGCGAAAATACCGAAAGAATTGACGATTTACAATTGACTATTGACAATTTACGATTTACGACTGACGATTTACGATTTAATGTTGCCATAAAAGGTTGACCAAACATCATCAAAAACTACTCAAGTCCCAAAATGACTGTAGATCTTTTTCAATTGATATTTGACAGCTGCGTTGTCGGAAGGGTAAAAGGCTATCAGCTCTTTTTGAAATATTTTTTTGCCGTGGGAACATAAGCCCTCAAATTCTCAATCCGTGTTTTGTCGCCGGGGTGGGTACTTAGAAACTCAGGGGGCTTAGGACCTTTGTTCATGTCAATCATGCGTTGCCACACCTTGGGGGCTTCAGCAGGATCGTAGCCAGCCATAGCCATGAATACCATGCCCAATTTATCGGCTTCCGTTTCGTGTAATCGTGAAAAAGGCAGCATAGCACCCACTTGAACCCCTACACCGTACGCCGTATTGAAAATAGCCCTTGTTTCATCAGGCTTATTTGAGAGGGCAACATCCAGGGCAACCGCCCCAGTCTGAGCTAAGAGCATCTGGCTCATCCGTTCGTTTCCATGTCGCGCTACAGCATGGGCGATTTCATGACCCATCACAAAAGCTAACCCCACCTCATCCTTGGTAACAGGTAAAAGTCCGGAGTAAACCACCACCTTACCTCCAGGCATACACCATGCGTTGACTTCCTTCGAGTTAACAAGCTTGAATTCCCATTTGAAACCTTTAACCCGATCTGCCATTTTGTTCTGTGTCATGAATCGGTTTACTGCACCGGAAATTTTATTACCAACCTTGGCAACTAAAGCGGCATTGGCATCGCTGGATGACACGGGTGGATTCTTATCCAAA
>JBJTQS010000018.1:0-2774 GCA_046075765.1 Bacteroidota bacterium | reverse complement strand
AACATTTCCTCGCAAATCCTGTTCCGTGTGCTCGATATGTACGAGCGAGTGCCCGAGGTGGCAGGTATGTTCCAAAAGGAAGTGGCGCAGCGCATCGCATCCCCTCCGGGCAACCGCGATTACGGCATCCTGAGTGTATTGCTGCAAGCGCACTACGATATCGAGTACCTGTTCACCGTGCCTCCCGAGTCCTTCAATCCACCTCCCAAGGTTGATTCCGGTGTGATACGAATGAAATTGCGGAAAGACCACCAACTCGGCTGCGATGAAGTATCATTCAAACGCGTAGTTAAAACCGCTTTCAACCAGCGCCGTAAAACCATGCGCAACTCGATCAAATCTTTGTTGCCGGCCGACTACTCCAACATACCCTACCTCGATATGCGTCCGGAACAACTACATTTTTCGGCCTTTGTTACTCTCACCAACGCTTTGAAGGCGGGGTGATAATCCGATGCAAAAAAGAATTAACTTTGTGCCACATCCGAAGCTTGTTAGGTGAGGTTACTGAATGAACAAAGGCTGCTGCCCGGAAATGTCGAGAGACGCCAATGGGTAGAGCAGGCATGGTCGAAATAAGGCTTTGCATAAGGCAGCTTTCCCGAAGTGGGAATAAGTCATTCTGAACTAAAACTAAACGAGGGGCTTTCGATGACCGAACGGCATGCCGAAAGGCACGCCGCATCTTCTCGAGCCTCTCTCCGGGTGATGTTGAGCCATGGAGACCATCAATCAAAATACCGATATCAAAGCGCTGCTTGATGCCCGTAATCAATCGGGATTGAAGTCGCTATTGGAATCGTGGCTCCCCGATGAATTAGCCATCCTTTGTCAAGACCTCGCCCCCGACGATATGTTGGCGGTGTTTATGGCGATCGACCGTGAGCGGGCCTTTCAGACTTTTGAAAATCTGGATGTAGCCGATCAGCGACCATTGGTCGATATCTTACCCAACCGATTGCTGGCGCTTATCCTCAACGACATGTCGGCGGATAATCGTACCGCCCTCTTGGAACAGTTGGAATCGGAGCAATTGAACAAGTTATTGAAGCTGCTCACTCAGAAAGAAAGAGCGGTAGCGTTATCGTTGTTGGGATATCCAGAGAATTCCATCGGTCGTTTGATGACGCCCGAGTATTTCACTATCGGAAAAGACTGGACCGTTCAAACAGTGTTGGAACACATCCGTGAAAACGGTGAAAGCAGTGAAACACTGGACATCCTGTATATAGTGGATGAAAAGGGTTTGCTGATTGATGACATCAAGATCGGTGAGATATTGCTCGCTCCTCTGGACACCTATGTGCATGAAATCATGGATGGAAAGCGCATTGCCCTTTTGGTGACGGATGATGAGGAAGTAGCCATTAATGTTTTTAACGAAAATAATCGCGTGGCATTGCCAGTAACCGATGCCAATGGAATCCTATTGGGTATCATTACCATTGACGACATCCTGGAGCTCGCCAAGAAAGAGGATACAGAAGATATCCAGAAGCTTGGTGGTGTGGAAGCTTTCGAAGAGCCTTACATGGATGTGCCCGTTTGGAAAATGATCGGTAAGCGTGCTCCTTGGCTGGTAATTCTTTTTTTCGGAGAGTTGTTGACCGCTTCCGCGATGGCATTTTTCGAACATGAAATTGCCCGAGCCGTAGTGCTGGCATTGTTTATCCCACTCATTGTCTCGAGCGGAGGTAACTCGGGTTCACAAGCCGCCACGCTGATCATTCGTGCCATGGCGCTGGGTGAAGTCACCACTCGCGACTGGTACCGTATCATGCGCCGCGAGTTGATATCCGGATTGTTCTTAGGGTTGATGTTGGGCGCTTTGGGATTCATGCGTATTGCAGCTTGGAGCGCGTTCACTGATATCTACGGACCTCATTGGCTGTCGATAGCCATTACCATTGGCGCATCACTTACCGGGGTTGTTTTGTGGGGCAGCCTCATGGGCTCAATGTTGCCATTGATGTTGAAACGCCTCGGTGCCGACCCCGCCACATCATCCGCACCTTTCATTGCAACATTGGTGGATGTAACCGGACTCGTTATTTACTTCTCAGTAGCAGCGATGCTGCTTAGCGGAACCTTACTATAAACATGTCAAGAGGCAGCGTATTGTTCATCGACACCGTGCATCCCAAGCTGCAGGAAGAATTGCAATTGCATGGTTTCACTTGCGTGGATGGGTACTCCGCAAGCAAAGAGCAACTGATGCAGGATTGGAATAATCACATCGGTGTTGTTATACGCAGTCGATTCAAAATTGATCATGAATTCCTGCAAGCTGCGAAAGGTTTGAAGTTTATTGCACGCGCAGGTGCCGGCATGGAGAATATCGATACAGATGCCGCCGAAAAATTTGGCGTGGCGTGTTTGAATGCACCTGAAGGAAACCGTAATGCCGTTGCAGAACAGGCCTTGGGCATGCTGTTGTCAATGTGCAATCATCTGCTTCGCGCCAACCGTCAGGTTCGTGATGGCTTATGGCTGCGCGAGGAAAACAGAGGCACCGAAATCGACGGTAAAACGATTGGCATCATCGGTTTTGGAAATACCGGACAAGCGTTCGCACGAAAATTACAAGGATTCGATGTGAAGGTTTTGGTTTATGACCCTTATGTGGTTGCTGATAATGTTAAACATCCGCAGATCAAGCAAACGGACATGATTGAATTATTCGATTCATGCGATGTGGTTTCGTTGCATGTGCCACTCACCGAGGAAACTCGCATGATGGCTGATGCTACCTTTTTTCAATCATTCAAAAAACC
>JBJTQS010000017.1:0-6612 GCA_046075765.1 Bacteroidota bacterium | reverse complement strand
CTCGAACACAAGGCACCGTTCGATCCATCAATGTGAAAGTGGGCGACAAGGTTTATGCTGGACAAGTACTGGCAGTGATGGATCGAACGGTGCCTTGTGTTCGAGCACTCAATGCCACGCTTTGGTTACCGTCTACCTTCGCTTGAATATCTACATAGTTGGTGAAGGATTGCGGTGTAAGCGATTTCATTTCCACCAACCTTGTTCCAGCCACGGATCCGGTTTCTTTGCGAATCTCATCTTTTAACGTGCGAATGCGTTCGTTGAGCTTGGCTTGTTCTTTGAGAAGTTTTTCTAGCTCGGCAGTTTTGTCACCGGCTTTTTCACCTCCACATGCCACAATGGTTATGGAGAGCATCAGGTATGCGATTATTTTTTTCATGTTGTTAAGAAGGTTCAGAATTTGTATTTACCCATGGCTTTTTCAAGTTCCACTTTAGCTACTGCAGTTGCAAGCAGTGCAGCGAAGTAGTTGGTTTCCGATTCGCGCAGCGAAGATTCTGCATCTACCAATTCAAGGCTGGAGCCAACACCTTTGTCGTATTTCAATTTGGAGATACGAACGATTTCACGCGCGAGGTCCCTGTTTTTCTGCTGGATTTTCAGGTCCTCTATGTTCTTGTTGAGATTGGAAACAGCGTTGCGGTATTCCAGCTCGATGCCTTGTTCCAATTTCTCAGAACCGTTTTCAACCATCTGCAATCGCAATTTGGCTTGATTAACCTGATATCGGTTTTTGAATCCGCCGAAGATGGGCATTTTAAAGGATGCGCCCACAATGGCAGTAGGATACCAACGGTAGCCACCATCGAAAATGTTGAACTCGTTACGAGAAGCGTTCGCACTGTAACTGCCGAATGCTACCACCGAGGGCCATTGCTGCGACCTGTATCTTTTCAGGTCGAGTTCGGATAGGGTGTATTGCGTTTCCAGTATGGAATACTCAATCCGGTTACGATAATCAACGGCAGTGGCTTCCACCACCGATTCAAAACTCTTGGCGTCTGGTATGCTTTCTGTCAATTCAATCTGTGTGTTCAAATCCATTCCCATTTGGAATTTAAGCAGATTGGTGCCGTCGGTCAGCATGCGACTGGTACTGTTGATGGCGGTTTCGAATAGGTTGTAATTAAGGTCGAGTCGGTCGAGGTCAACTTTCTCCACGAATCCTTTTTCGTATAGCACTTTGGTGTCTTTGCGGAGTTTATCCAGTCTGCTCAAATCGCCATTCAACTGTTTCAACTTTTCTTTGATCACCAAAACCATATAATAGCTTTTGGTTACGTTCACAGCCATTTCAATTTTCAATTGCTCGGCGGTTTTTTTCGAAAGCTCTGCGTAAATCTTAGTGGCTTTTATACCGATGAGGTATGAGCCATCGAATAGCAACTGCGAAGCGCTTATGCCGGCCGACGATGACCAGGGTTGACCGAATTTCACTGGTGCATATGAGCCTGGTTCACCTCCAAAAAATTCAGCAGGCACAAACGATGTTGGAATCTCTACGAACTTGTTGAGGTCGGCTGAGAAATTCAATTGCGGTAAGCCAATTGAAACCAGTTCGTTTATTTTCGCTTGGGCGATGGCGATTTCAAGTTCGGCATTCTTGATGTCGGGATGGTTCTTAATCGCGAAGTCTACGGCTTGCTCCACATTCATGGCCGTTGAAGTGCTTTGGGTTTGTCCAGAAACATTGCTAGTCGGCAACATGCATGCGAGCGCCAGAACAAAACTCCAGGCTTTCAAGGATGATTTACAATTGCTCTTTTCCATCTTCTTGGTTCTTGTATCGTTGTATCAGTTTTTGACCTTTTGGTGTGGTAATGCCGTGCATGAAGTGGTCGAATAAAGCCAGCTGCACATCCTTCAATTGAAATTTGGATGGCGGATATATATCAGGGTTGAAACCCATCTCCACTTCTTCCAGGCGAAGTCGCGCAAGCACCCTTACATTCAAATCATCACGGTAAATGCCGGCTTCCATGCCACGCTTGAGGTTGTTTGAAATACTTTGCATCATGAACTGCTCCTTGAAGTCCACATAACATTGCCAAGCCTGTTGGTGGTATTTGCGAACATCGAACAACAAGTTGGGGTTGATGGAGCTCAACATTGTTTGCATGTTTTCCATCATCAGCACAAGCTCTTGCACAGCATCCAAAGCTTTGGCACTGATCATAGCAAATGCAGCTTTGCGTTTTTCCAAATCATGAAAACAACAGTGGTACACCATGTCGTTCTTATCGGCAAAATACCGGTATAAGGTTTTCTTGGAGATGGCCAGATGCCGCGCCACATCATCCATGGTGATGCTCTTCACTCCGAATCGGTAAAAGAGATCGGTCACCGAGCCCACAATCCTTTCTTTGGATTCGGTTGCCTGTTGTGTGGTAATATCGCTGCTATTTAGATTCATGAACAATCGGGGTGCAAAACTATGGAAACTTTGAACGTATACAAAGTTTCCTGTTGATTTGTTTAGCAAATTCCTCATTATTCTAAAAATCAGGTATATAAATAGTCGGAACGGGTTGAGGGTACGGCTAAAATTTCTATCTTTGCCTCGTAAAACGATGTCACTTACCCCATTAGATGCCATTTCGCCGATAGACGGTCGCTACCGCAAGGTTTGCGAACCCCTGGCGGGATACTTTTCAGAATCGGCCCTGATACGCTATCGTGTTCAAGTTGAAGCTGCATATCTGTTGGCATTGGCCGAAACAGGACTTGCTGGTCCAAACACTCTTTCTGCTGAGGCAAAAAACGCTTTACAGCGGATGGCATCCAGCACCAATGAGATCCATGCAGCCAGGGTAAAGGAAATTGAATCCACCACCAACCACGATGTGAAAGCGGTGGAGTATTATATGAAGGAGCAGCTCGGCGATTTGTTGGGTGGCGCTTCTGAGTTCATCCATTTCGGGCTCACCTCCCAAGACATCAACAACACAGCCATACCCATGCTGTTGCGCGATGCCCTTCAACAGATAATGGCTCCTGCTTTGGATGAGGTGTTGCAAAAACTTTGTACCTCCGCCGAATCATGGCGTAACATGGCTATGCTTTCGCGTACGCATGGGCAACCTGCATCGCCAACTACCCTTGGCAAAGAGTTTGCTGTTTTCTGCGAACGCATCATCCATCAGAAAAAACTTTTGCAAACCATTCCTTGGTCTGCCAAGTTCGGAGGTGCAACGGGTAACTTCAACGCACATCACGCGGCCTATCCTGATTACGATTGGGCTTCATTCGGCAACCGATTCATCCAATCATTGGGCTTGCACCGCTCCTCCATCACCACCCAGATCGAGCATTACGATAACATGGCTGCCGTGTATGATAATTGGAGGCGTATCAACACCATCCTCATCGACCTCAGTCGCGATGTATGGACCTACGTTTCGATGGGTTATTTCACACAATCGGTGAAGAAGGGTGAAGTAGGATCATCGGCCATGCCGCATAAAGTCAATCCGATTGATTTTGAAAACGCCGAAGGAAACCTGGGAATGGCCAACGCAGTTTTCCAATTCCTATCTGAAAAACTTCCTGTATCACGCCTGCAACGAGATCTCACCGACTCCACTGTTTTACGCAATGCTGGAGTGCCCTTCGCACATACACTCATCGCACTTCGTTCTTTATCTAAGGGACTCGATAAGATCCAAGTGAATCCGCAAGCCTTGGCAAATGATTTGGAAGCCAATTGGGCGGTTGTTTCCGAAGCTGTTCAAACCATTTTGCGACGCGAGGGTTATCCGCAACCTTATGAAGCGCTCAAAGAGCTTACACGCAACGGTGGCGACAGTATCACGCGCGATACCATGCATGCATTCATCAATTCGCTCGCTGTTTCAGATGCAGTCAAGCATGAACTTTTGGCCATCACGCCTGTTAATTTTACTGGAAACGCTTCCCGTTTCGTAATTCCATCCTGATTGTTAAATATGAACGAGGTCCGTGTTTCGGGTTTCACCATTGTTCGCAACGCTGTGCGTTTCGGCTATCCCGTCAAAGAAGCAATTCTTTCCGTATTGCCTTTGTGCGACGAGTTTGTAGTGCTGGTGGGAAATTCAGATGATGGCACACGTCAACTCATCGAATCCATTGCAGATCCGCGCATTCGGATTTTCGATAGTGTATGGGATGATTCACTTAGGGAAGGGGGGAAAGTATTGGCCGTTGAAACGGATAAGGCACTTCGACTGGTTTCTCCAGAAAGCCATTGGGCTTTTTACATTCAGGCCGATGAAGTGTTGCACGAACATGGTAACCAAGCGTTGCGCGATGCCATGCTCAAATACCGCGATGATAAACGTGTTGAAGGACTGTTGTTGCACTACCGCCATTTTTATGGCTCCTACGATTACTTAGGCGATTCGCGCAAATGGTATCGCAATGAAATAAGAGTTATAAAAACCAATCTGGGTATTCAATCTTATCGCGATGCCCAAGGATTTCGGAAAAAAAACAAGGCGCTACGCGTTAAGCCTGTTTATGCTTTCGTTCATCATTATGGGTGGGTGCGCCCTCCTAAAACCATGCAAGCCAAGGAGGAATCTTTTCATCGCATGTGGCATAGTGATGAGTGGGTCTCCAAAAATGTGGCTATAGCCGATGAGTTTGATTATTCGAAGATAGATTCGCTTTCAGTTTTCAAAGGAACGCATCCTGAAGTGATGCATGAGCGCATTGCTTCTATGAATTGGAAATTCGCATTTGATCCGTCGCAAAAAAAACGAAGCTTGGTTGCGAACATTTTGTACTGGATAGAGGAGCTCACCGGATGGCGTCCCGGCGAATACAAAAATTATAAAAAGATAAAAGGGTAGAAGTTAGGCTATCGAAGCCTCTTTCATCTTTTCTGCGTTTTCAGCCATCTGCAATGCTATAAGGAATTCTTGGATATCACCATTCATAACAGCGGGAAGATTGTGGCTGCTGAGACCGATGCGGTGATCGGTAACGCGACTCTGTGGATAATTGTATGTGCGGATTTTCGCTGAGCGATCGCCTGTTGATACCATCGTTTTCCTGCGCTTGGCGGTTTCTTCCTGTCGCTTGTTGATTTCGATTTCGTACAGTTTTGACTTCAACATTTGCAAAGCGCGTTCGCGGTTTCCATGTTGTGAACGCTCAATCTGGCAAGTAACCATGATGCCGGTTGGCTTGTGCGTCATCTGCACTTTCGTTTCCACCTTGTTCACATTTTGTCCACCCGCACCGCTCGACCTTGCCGTTTGAACTTCCAAGTCTGCCGGATTGATCTCTACTTCGTAATCCTCATCTGCCTCTGGCAATACTGCAACAGTAGCCGCGGAAGTATGCACACGACCCTGCGCCTCTGTTTCTGGTACTCGCTGTACTCGGTGTACACCGCTTTCGAATTTCAATGTGCCGTAAACTTGTTCGCCGGTCACTTCAAATACCACTTCTTTATAACCACCGGTGTTACCATCGTTGGTGTCAACCACAGAAACTTTCCAACCCCGTCCTTCGCAGTAGCGCGAATACATTCGGAATAAATCGCCAGCGAATATACTGGCCTCGTCTCCTCCTGTTCCTCCTCTTATTTCAACAATCGCATTCTTGCTGTCTTCGGGATCTTGAGGCAGTAACAACACGCGTATTTCTTCTTCCAGCTGCTCTACCTTCTTGGTATTTTCCTCTAACTCATCCTTGGCCATGGATTTGAATTCCTCGTCCTTCTCATTTGCAATCACATGCTTGGCCGATTCAATATTGTTGAGTGCCGATTTGTATAGCTTGTAAGCATCAACAATTTTCTCTAAGTCGCGCCACGACTTAGTAAGTTGACGAAAACGTTTTTGATCTGCAATCACACCCGGGTCACCCAACTGGGTGCCAATCTGATCATGTCGGTGTTTAAGCGATTCGAGTTTCTCGAGTAGCGAACCCATATGTTTGGTTATATGAAAATCAGAATTCGTATGTTTCGCCGTTGTAGCGGATGGTGAGCTTCCGGTTTTCGGAAGATGCCACTCGTCCAACAATTCGCGCATCGATACCGAAGGAGTGGCTGATGGCAATCAGCTCTTCGGCTGCTTTAGGTTCCAAGTAAACCTCCATACGATGTCCACAGTTAAAAACTTGCAGCATTTCGCGCATTGGAGTATTCGACTCCTGCTTGATCAGTTCAAACAATGGAGGCAATGGGAACAGGTTGTCTTTGATGATTTCTACGCCATCCACAAAATGCAGCACCTTGGTTTGTCCACCCCCAGAGCAATGCACGATACCATGTATGTGCTGGCGCATTGTTTCCAGGGCTTTCTTTATAACAGGAGCGTATGTTCTGGTAGGAGACAGCACCAGCTTGCCTGCATCAACATTCCCATTGAATCCTGAGAATTCATCATGGATGGCAATGGATTCGGTTAACGACTTGCTTCCGCAATAAACCAATTGTTCGTTGATGGCAGCATCATATGTCTCCGAGTATTTGTTGGCGATGTATTTGGCGAAAACATCATGTCGAGCAGATGTTAGCAGCCGATCGGAAAGACCACTCTCAATGGCCTTGAATGCTTCACGCTTTCTCCGCTGCTGTGGTCCCCGTGGCTGGCACCGTAGGAGGAATGGCATGTTACC
>JBJTQS010000016.1:0-13141 GCA_046075765.1 Bacteroidota bacterium | reverse complement strand
CGCGTGGTGTCATGAGGTCCATCATCCAACTTTTCTAATTTGCCGACCTCCATTTCGATCATTTCAAGTATTTGTTGGAGGCTGATTAGTTTCTCCGGTCTCCAACGATTTCCAGGGAACGGCATGAATTCAATATACCTTACATGCACCGGCTGCAATTGTGACCACTTTGCAAAGTCAACAACTTCATGGTCGTTGTATCCATTCATCACAACCATATTCACTTTGACTTCAAATCCCTGAGCTATCAGCAAATCAATATTTGATTTCACTTTTTCAAAGTCATCTCGCAAAGTGAGTCTGTGGAAATTTTCTTTGCGTAGCGAGTCGAGGCTTACATTAACAGATTTTACTCCCGCCTCGTGCATGATATCGATGAAATGGTCGATGCGTGAACCATTGGTGGTTAATGTGAGTTTAACGGGAAGCCGGCCAAGCGCCAACATAATGTCTCCGGCATCTTTTCGGATGAGCGGTTCGCCACCAGTAAGTCGTATTTTGTTTACTCCGAGTGAAACGAATTTCGACGCGATGGCTACAATTTCTTCCGCCGACATACGGTCTCCTGAATGACTGGTACAACCTTGATGAAATTCAGGTTCAGGCAAGCAATACAGGCATTGGTAATTGCACCGATCCGTCAATCCAATCCGCAAATAATCATGTACCCGCCCGAGGCTATCTACTAACATATGAAAGGGAAGGAATGGTCATTGGTCATTAGTTATTGGTCATTAGTCATCCCTTCGATAAACTCAGGGCAAGTAGTTCATCGTAAATCGTCCATCGTAAATCGTCCATCGTTTCATCCTCCCGAGAACGGAGGCAATAACGCCACTTCATCATTCTCAGTGATTGGGTGATTTGGATCGGATATGATTTTTCTGTTGATGGATATGGCAAAGGTTGTATGTTGTAGGGCAGGCCATTTTTCAATTAACCAATCGCGCAGTAAGGAAATATTCTGAGGTGTGGTATCGATTTCATGGGTATCGTTACCGGTTATTTCTATTGTTGAGGCGTAGCACCGTAGAATCATAACTGCCAAGTTAGGGAATTGTTCAAAATTCGCCGTTGTTTATTCACGCCATCCACATGATTTTATAAATTAGCGCTATGGCATCAGCAAAATCATTAGTAAGCGCTGCACCACCCATCGATCAAATTGGTGTAGAGGAGCGCGTTTCCCGTTTTACCAAGCGTAGCATCAAATCCTCCTCCAAAATGGCCGCATTGAAAATGGCCATATCCATGATGGACTTGACAACCTTGGACGCAAAGGACACCCCCGGAAAGGTTCGCCAATTGTGCAATAAAGCCATCCGCCCCGACGATACTTTGGAAGATATTCCATCTGTGGCTGCGGTTTGTGTTTATCCTAACATGGTTTCCGTTGCCAAAGAGGCCTTGCGTGGCACTAAAATTCAAGTTGCCGCTGTAGCTACCGCTTTTCCAAGTGGGATGTCTACCCGCGATGTGAAGATTCGTGAAACTAAGTATGCCGTATCTGAAGGCGCTGATGAAATCGACATGGTCATATCACGAGGGAAATTCCTGGCAGGCGAATACAACTTTGTATTTGATGAAATTGCTACTGTTAAAGATGCTTGTGGGAAAGCCCATCTCAAGGTTATTTTGGAGACGGGTGAACTTGGAACATTGGACCGCGTTCGTCAAGCCAGTGACTTGGCCATGCATGCAGGAGCAGATTTCATAAAAACATCCACAGGTAAAATACAGCCCGCCGCAACATTGCCCGTCACATTGGTAATGCTGGAGGCCATCCGCGATTTTTATTTCAATCATGGGAAAATGATTGGGATGAAGCCCGCAGGAGGAATTGCTACGGCAAAACTTGCTTTGCAATATCTGGTGATGGTACATGAAACTTTGGGCGACGCTTGGCTGTCTCCCGAGTATTTCCGTTTCGGCGCCAGTTCTTTGGCCAATGATGTGCTGCTGCAAATACGCAAACAATCGACCGGGGTTTACCAATCAGAAGATTATTTCACCAAGGACTGATTACTTGTTCTTGTTGTTCCTACGCTCAAACAGCCATGGCAATGGCTTCACAGGCTTTTGGTAGTAGTTCTCGCGAAGGTATTTGCGGATGTGATCCATGCCTTCTTGCACATCATCTGTGAACAAGACAAGCTGCAAATCTGATTCATTGATGGTTTTTTCGGCCATCATCTTTTCAAAGAACCTGCGAAGTGGTTCATGATATTCGGTACCATAAACCACCACCGGGAAATTGCGGATGGTTCCAGTCTGTATCAAAGTGCATGTTTCGAATAGTTCGTCCATGGTTCCGAATCCTCCTGGCATCACCACAAAACCGTAAGAGTATTTTAACAACAACACTTTCCTCACGAAGAAATAGCGGATCATCACCCAACGATGCATATAGGGGTTGGGATCCTGTTCGTGTGGAAGCACAATGTTGCATCCAACGGATCTTCCTCCATTTTCAAAAGCGCCTCGGTTAGCAGCTTCCATAATTCCCGGTCCGCCGCCTGTCATTACTGTACAGCCCATTTCGGAAATGGCTTTTCCGAACTCATAGGCCTTTTTGTAATAAGTGTGGCTTTCGTTGAATCTAGCAGAGCCGAAAACGGTGATACAGGGTCCTGAGAAGTGAAGGGCGCGAAGTCCTTTTAGCATTTCCCAGAAAACTCGAATAGCGAAGCGTAGGTTGTATCGTCGACTTTGGGGCGCCTCCAAAAATTCCGCAGCACCCTTTAGTTTCATCTCGTATTCGGGAGAAAACCGTTCAAAAGGCCTATCGTGTGGTTTTTCTTGTTTCATTACGTTCCTGAAAAGTTTTATCGGATGTAATCTTTAAAAATGCTTTTGAATAAAATTAAGCCAAGTAAGGCTCCAACAAAGTTGGCTAAGGCATCTGCCCAATCACCAAATCTATCAGTTAGAACAAACTCCTGATATAACTCTATTAATACACCATATACGGATGTGGCAAACAAGGAAAATGTTAAGGCATTATAGCGTACTCGCCGGTACATATGTTGTTTCAAGCTGGAGCCTACGAGCAAAAAAGACAAAACTCCATAAAGGAACACATGGATCAATTTGTCGCCAGAAAGGATTCTCCAGAACGAGAAATCAGGGAGTTCGGTATTGGGAATACTGCTGAAGGCCCATATAAGGATGGCCCAGATTAAAGGCGCTTTGAAAAACTTCAGCATTTGTTTTCCGTCGCAGCAGGAAATGGATAGCTATCAGGCTCCCACAAGGGCTTTGTAAGCATCAGCGGAAAGCAAACCATCAACCTCGCCTGGGTTTGAAAGGCGGATTTTAATCATCCAACCACCACCATATGGATCCTTGTTTACGGTCTCTGGAGCACTTTCCAAACCGTCGTTCAACTCCAGAATTTCGCCGGAAACAGGCATGAACAAATCAGAAACCGTTTTCACAGCCTCAACCGTTCCGAAAACCGCCTCCTGGTCAACGGTATCACCTACAGTATTCACGTCAACATAAACGATGTCACCCAATTCGCTTTGTGCGAAATCGGTAATGCCAACTGTGGCGACGTCTCCTTCGATTCGTACCCATTCGTGGTCTTTGGTGTACTTCAGGTCTGCAGGGAAATTCATGATTTTGGATATTGAGTTTATATGATGACAAAAGTAATGTTTTGACGTTATTGTGCCAAGGTGAACCTCACACTAACGCCGGCTGCGGTATTTGCTGTTGGAAAGGATGTGGAGATAAGAGGGGTGTTGATGGTTTTGTCGAAGAACAAACGGACATTGAATCGCTCGTTTACAGAGTAATCTGCTGCGATTTTGAATGAAAGTATGGTAAGTCCTGCCGTGGGCTGATCTATGTTTTGCTGCAACCTTCTTACAATGGTGCTGTTTTTACGCAGCGAGAAATCGCCAGTCAGGTTCAAGTCATTACCTGTTGCACCCTTTTTCTTCTTGCTCTTTTGCAATCCGAACGGAAGCTTGAAGTCACGGAAACGGTAGCCTGCACCGATTACATATTCTTGCCCTTTAACCTCTGATATCTGAATATCGGTGAAAGAAAGTGAAATATTGCGATCGCGTTTGTATTCGAATCGTGTTGTGAGCTTGTTGTTCTTGAAGTTCACATCAACTCCGATAAGTGGAGAGAACTGCTCTGTGATAGTAACTGCACCGAATTCCTCTTTTGGAATGAAGTTGTTACTAAGGTCGCGTGCAGTACCGTCTTGTTTGTAAAGCAAGCTCGTATTGAAAGAAGCGATACCATAAGTAGAGCGGTAGCCATGACTGATATTCACGCTGCGGAAAAGCTTCTGTGCGAATTTCAATTTCGAAAGGCCATCGTATGTAATCCTCCAATTCACTTGGGGGAGCTTTGGGAAAGCGCTGAATTTCTTGCTTCCAGGTGATTTTCCGCTGTATGCAGCCAAAAACGCGTAAGTCAATACCTCTTGTGAAGTTGCTCCGTAACCATCAGCGTAACCAGCTGAATCCAATCCAACAGAAAGTGGATTATCTAATCCAAGTTGGAGTGAAATTTCCTTACGGAAGGCCGAGAAGTTATCAAACACAGGTGAGCTGTAATCTTTGCGGTCTTTTGAAAATGCTGTGCGAATTGCAATAAACGACATGCTGAAATTACCTGTTTCACGCTGTGTGAATGGTTGGTACTCTCCTGTCAAAGTGGCACGGTAGTTTTCCGATGAACTTCTAGCGTAACTCTTATTGATGGTTAACTCGGCTCTTAATCCGTTTACAGGTTCAATTGTGGCTCTACCGGTAATCGATTGCGTATAGGTTTGTGAGAACACCCCGTTGAAAACTGTGTCAGTGGTAAGCCATCGGTTTCTTGCAGCCTGCGATCGAATGTCAGCTTGCGACCCGAAAACGAATGGCAAACCTGGAGCGAAATTCATATCACCATTTTCATCGTCGTACATGTTCATCCCCAACAGCTCGGATGTGCGGTTAAATCCTGGCAACAAAGTACCATACGTTTCACTGAAATTCAGGCTGGCGTTTTTAGTGCTGAATAATAAATTGGCGATAGCCCGCTCAATATTGGTGTATTGACGAGGCTGTTTAACCTTAGGTTTTTTGCCACCTGTTGTATCTGTTACGGCGGGCTTAGCCGGAGCAGCAGGCTTCGTGGTTTTCGGAGGCTTCGGTCCTAACAGCTTCTTGAAATATGGAACCTTGTTATAAAGCGTGGTAAAGGTAAGTGTGGTGTTTACTTGTCTGGTGTTACTGTTTTGGATGGTGTTTCCAATCGCAGGATTTATCGTCAGTGCATTGGTTTGTGGCACTAACGAGAGCGGCCCGGTCTGCCAACGATAATCAAACATGTATTTGGCATTAACGGCAATCCAATCGGTGAGAGGCAGCTTGTTCAGCGGAACGTTGTAGCTGAGCGAACCGTTTTGACGGTAATCGGTGTTTCTTCCTAAGTTCCAGAAATTATTTTTTACTGAATCTCGTTTCTCTTCGGTATCCAAGCGGCCATAGGGCTCATCGATATTAGCAAGATTGTTGGCGTTGAAATCAAATTTGATGCTACGTGTGATATCGTACTGAAGCGAATATTGCCTTGAAGTGGTGAATATCTTATTGAAGGTAATGGGTTGTTTGAACGAGAATTCCGACAAATCCCTCACCTGGGTCTCTCCGTAGTGTCGGTTTATATCGGTTCTGAAAGTAAGATTGGTTGGTACGAGGTTAAAATTGAAATCTTTGATCATTCGCAACCACTTTGATTTTTGCAATGGCTTCAATTTTCCAAATGGCGTTATGTACTTGGGTTGAGTGGCGTAGTTATATCCTAGTGCTGCTAAGTAATCCCGCTGGTCATCAAACTCCAAGTTGATATTGCGATGAAACACTTGCGTGTATCCCAAAGAAAGATTGAAGTTCTCAATATCCCAGATGCGCGACTTACCACCGCCGGTTTTGCTTTTCTTGATATTGGTGAGGTTGATGCTTTGTCGCTTGGTGTAATCCTGAGCGATTTTCTTCAATTGACTACGCCTTGCGGGGTCATCAATTTCGTCCAACGCCAATTCAAAAGGCACATCAGGATCCAATGGGTTGTATTGCGGATTGCTGAATGATTCCGAGATTCCGAAATACAAGGGAAGTGAAAGTCCGGCTTTCTGTGGCAGGAATCTTCCAAACTCTAATGAAGTTGAAAGATCATATTGGGAAATATTCTCCTTTTGGCGATTATTCAATTTACTCTCAAGGCTTCCAAAACCGTCAGTGCTGCGTGCGCCCGATAGTGTGAGGTTACCAAGGTCGGCAAGCTTTGCAGTGATACGTGCATTGGCAGCCCATCCACCATTGTTGTCGAAATCATTCATGCGCAATTCATTCACCCAGAGAACCACGCACTTGGATGAGCCATCATCACCCGGAACCAATTCTTTCTTGGGATTTCGGACACCGATCATGATGGTTTTCACTTCGCTCAATGTTGGATTGCCGACAATGGTGATTTTCCTGTTTCCATCACCGAAAAAGTAAGGAATGCTGTATGGATTGCCATTGGCAGCATAAGCGTTGTTGCGCGCCAATTTGCCTTTGATAAGCTTTTCAACATCTATTTCCATGTTGTTTGACTCGGGCCATATATCGGTATCAATGGATGCGCCGAATCGGGTAATCTTGAGTGGAATCTCATACTCGTAATAGTTGTTGACAAAGTCGGAACCCAAACGCACGAATGCGGTCACCTCGCCATCTTGCAGCTCATCACTCAAGCCACCATCCTCGGCATGCAGGTACATTTTGATCTTGTTGTAATTCCTTACATCAAAACGCGTGTTCTTATATGCTGCACGGGCATCACCATCCTCCAAATTGCAAACCTTGAGACTGAGGGATTGCTCATTCAACTCTTGTAGGTTGGTGGAGCTGGCATTTACTTCACGATCAATTCCAGGAGGCAGTACATAAGGAATAGGAGTGCGGTCGCCGTTCTCTTCCAAATTCACCACAGTTACATCGAATGGAGTGGCACCTGGATCAACAGGAATGAACTCGCCGTTTGACAAAAGCGAATATTGGTACTTGCGCCACTCGCCACGTAGCAGTTCTAAACGGGCGAATCTCAGTACCATTGGAGAATCAAACTCCTTCATGAATAATCGGATGAAGTTCACAGATTTTAAATCGGCACCAGTCCCAACCACATTGGAAGGTGAATTCACGGGAATCTTGAACTGGTACCACTTGATGTTCTTGATGGTATTGTCTGCCGTTTTAACTGAGGTGGTCACTTGGTCAACGATGTAGTTCGTGCCTACTATCATCTGGCCTGGAGTGAGATTGACTTCGTACTGGAAATAGTTTTCGAAGTCGGTCATCGTATTATCGCGGTTGATGTCTTCGCCATCAGGAATGTTTGTTGATGATGTGGCGAAGGGCTCAGGCGACTGCTCCGATGTTTTGGAGTTGCCATCGGTTCCGTTGAATCGCTTGTAACGCGTTAAGATGTCTGCGCTTGAATTATCCAGATTGGTGCCTCGGAAATATTGGAAGTTATCGGAAGAAGGATCCGAATTGGCTTGAACATACGCAGGCGATGCCTGTCCGAATGTGTTTTCCACTTGATCAAGGAAAGCCGATTTGAAATAGGTGCGCTCGTTGTCTGTTGACAAACCATCAAGACCAACATCCTGAGCCGCGCGTGACGCAGGGTCATTATCGAAGGCGTTTACAATGCTAGGATTATTTGGCACCAATCCCCAATTGGTGGAGTCAACGGTTGCGTTGTTGGTAGGAGAGGGAAGACCATTCTCGAAGGCACGGTAGGAATCCTTGAGGATGTCTTCAGACACATCACCCAAATTGAAATAAAGCTTACCTCCGGATCCGTTGTTGAGCGACTCGTCGTGGAAAGGATCCATCACCCAAAATTGAATGAACTCAACATTTGAAGTTTCGAAGTCGTATGTTTCTATGCGGCGCATGATTCCTGCCCAACGCGACTCGGGGCTGTTCAACAAGCCATTATTGTTCACACCTGCTGAAACGGGCGTAGGTGTAACGTCGTAGTTATTGGTTCCCCTTTCAGTTGGGTAATAGGCAAGATTAAGAATATTGATATTGGTGGCTTGGCCAGTTTGATTCTGTTTGAAAGGGAAAAGTTCTGTTTCAAGTACCTCACGCACGTTATGGTTTGAAAGGTCAGCGGATGTGATATTGGGAGGTAGTAGGCTGTTGTTATTGCGATAGAATACAGTTGGGTCGATGTTGTACCATGCAAGCCGGGCGCGGTTGAATCCGCTAACCAATGAATCGTTAAATACCGCCTCGGGAAATAGGTTTGACTGTCCCTGTGGTATGGAGGCGGTGAACCATGTTCCGGGATTACGAATATCGATAGTGGACTGACTTCCTTCGAAATCATCGATGTATGCGTTTCCACTTTCGCCGATAGCCCGCGATGTTCCGGGAATCAAATTGGCGAACTCTCCTGCAATGGTGATTTTCGATTCAGCTTTGGTTTCAATGAATGGCAGCTTATCGACCAATCTTGTGATGAGACCGGAGTTTGTAGTATAGGTTCCATCAACACCCCAAATCGTATTGCGAATCGGTTCGTCACCAATGTTCACCTTACGGGTGATGGGTCGCTCGTTCAAATGCAAGAATGTTCCTCCAAGGTTGAAATCCTTGTTCACCATATAATCGAATCGCGCTCCGTAAAGAGATTTCGATTGAATGCTGAAAAGGGAGTTGCTTTCCAATGAGATTTTAATCGGAGTTGCCGATGCGAGGATCCCGGCGTTGATGATTTTGACACGGCCAAGATTGTAATCTACCGTGTAATCGACGTTTTCCTGCAATGGTACCCCGCCAGCGGTAACCACCACAGAGCCTTGAGGAATATTGATGGCATTCAGATAAATCTCGGAGCTGGATGAACTCTGGTATGTACCCACCAAGGAAAACCTGTTCAATTCCGGTAATTGTTGTGCTGCTGTACGAGTGCTGTCGTACAATTGCTCGAATACATAACTGTTCGCCAAGTTCGGATCAATGAACTTTGTTCGCAAGTAACTACCGAAGGGTTCCCTAACGGGGAAGAAAACCCTGCCCGTATTTGAGTTGATGGTAACACCCTCAACAAAATCGAATATACCATCAGAATAAGGGTCGTTGCGCTGGTCCAATCTATCAAGACCTAAAACGGAAATGATTGGAGCCCCAGACAATTTTATTTCTGATGTCGGTACCGGAAGGTAGTTGATTTTTTTCAAGCCATCCGAGTTGTCGTTGTAGATGACGTTTAGTCTGAAGTTTTCCCTTGAAAGCTGGAATGTTCCCAGGGAATACACGTTCTTCATCATCAAGTCCCAAGTCGGAAGCTTTGGGTTGATGTTGGTGCTTTTGAGAAGCTTTACAAACAGAGCCTTGGGTGCGTTGACACCGGAAGTGGTGAGGTCTCCCACAGTGAAAACTTCGTTTCCAATCGTGTATTCGAAAGCAACCGCAAGCACCTCGTTAGAGTTGAGCGCTTGATTCAATGAGATGAATCCAAGCTTTGGATGGAATGTGAATTCGTTCTGATTTAATTTGCGTGCACCAACTAACCTGATGTAGTCCTGCTGTGGAGCGAAGTTGTATGGTGGGCCAGCCAATGGGTCCAGGCTTTGAGATACATTGTTGATGTCACGCGCCGATAGGTATTGCGTGTTCATCAATCCATACAGATTGTTTGATTTGTCGTTGGAAGGATAAACAGAAGTTCCTTGTGAAACCAAGGCGTTGCTGAAAATGTTGTATTCCGCCAGATCCATGAATGCAACAATGTCACGTGTGTTTTCGGTATTGTTGTTTTTGTTGGTGATCCAAACTTCCATCTTGGTGATGTTCACCGGCGAATTGATGATGGGAAGATCTTTCAAAGCATTGTCGTAGTTGTCTTTGAAATAACCAGCGATGAAGTAGTGCTTGTTGGCTTCGTATTGGTCAGCTGCTATGTCGAAATTCGACTGTTGTCCGCCACCTGGTGGTACATCGATGGTCGAGGATTGCCCTTCCTGCTGCGAAACAACTGCTGTCACTTTCAGCTTTCCAAACTGCAATTGCGTCTTGATGCCAAAAAGGCTTTGGCTACCTTGTATCAGGGATCCAGACAATGGTAATGATACGTTTCCTGCTTCAATCTTCTTGATGATCTCATCCTCCAGCCCGGTGTATTCCAGCTTCATCTTGTTTTCGAAATCGAAGCTTGCTTCCGTATTGTAGTTGGTGGTAAGTTTCATCTTCTCACCGATGTTACCCACCACGTTCATCTGAATCTTTTCGTCGAAGTCGAAAGTGGTATTGCGACGCTGTTTCTCCGGAATTGCCGGATTGTCGTTGCGATAAACGTTGAGACCAAAAGTCAGTTCAGCCGAGCCTTGTGGGCGGATGTCTATGGTGTTGCCACCGAAAATACGGTCGAAAGCCTGTCCGCCGACGTAAATCTTGGGTATGATACTACGCTTGTTGTTTCCATCGGCAGATCCAGTTATCTCTTTCCAGTAATCCTTGGTTGATTTGCGGAATTCACTTCGCACAAACTCATCGAAGGTCATGTATGATGGACTTCGGAAATACCGGTCTCCGATTTTCTCGGAAATGTTATACTGGTTCTCTTGGTCATCATAATCGATGGAGAGCTGTATGTTGGAAGGAGCAGAAAGATAGAGTGGGCTTTCAACGGGTTTGTTCGAAACGGGATCCGTCAAATTGTCTTCAAAGGGATAAGGAAGTTTCGGCTCGTTCTTTTTTCCGGTGTCAGGTTCGGCAAAAACGATATTGATATCCTGTTTGTAATCTTCAACTTGGTAATGATGGTTTATGACCGCTCCGCCTCCAACAACGATTCCAATCACTGGCATGGCCATTCCTGTGGCCAAGCAATATTTTAGGAAATTCTTAAGTCGCACAAACACAATTTTTTGATAGCGAAAACGAAATCAGCCCGTTTTTACGCAATCCGAAAACATTAAGTTGCCAAATTACTACAAAAAACCTTCAGGCAATCAACTTTCATAGAGGCTAAAAGCCTTATGAAGACAAATGGCCGAGGGCGCTTTTGATGAGATCCTCCACCTTGGCATCTGCACCTAAATCCTTGTAAGATTTTATCAAGGCTTTTTCGGCAGCTGCACGGTTAAATCCGAGGGTCACAAGCGCACTTAACGCTTCATCATTTACCTTATTGCCTGATGCGATCCCCGAAAGGGACATTTCTGGCAAACCTTTGCCAATTTTATCTTTGAGATCGATAATGATCCGCTGCGCCGTTTTGCCACCTATACCCTTGACTTTCATTATTGTGGCAGCATCTCCGGACGCAATGACCCGAACTAAATAATCAGGCTCGAAAGAGGATAATATCAACTGAGCTGTATTATGACCAACCCCTGAAACACTCACCAGCTGCAGAAAAAGTTGTCGCTCCTGCTCCGTTGCAAATCCGTACATGGAAAAAATAGAATTGGATTGATTTTCAGCCTTTATCACGCAAAAAGTGTGAACCGAGGCTTCGGCCTTGTCCTTCAGCGCTGAATACGTTTGCAAGGAAATTTGAATTTGATACCCTATACCTTGATTTTCAATAAGTAAGGATGTGGGGGTGAGGGCTTTGATTTTGCCGTTTATGTACGAAAACATCTTGGTCTAATTAGAAATTCATGACTGAGACTTGCCTTGTGCGTCTACCACGGCAATGGTTACCATATTGACGATTTCTCGAACCGAGCTGCCCAATTGTAATATGTGAACAGGTTTTTTCATTCCTAGCAATACCGGGCCGATCGCTTCAGCCTCTCCAGCTTCCTGAAGGAGTTTATAGGCAATATTGCCTGCATCCAAATTCGGGAAAATCAAGGTGTTTGCACCTTCCTTAGCCAGCATACTAAAGGGGAAATTGTCTGAAAGTAATTGCGTGTTGAATGCGAAATTGGCTTGGATCTCGCCATCCACAACCAAATCGGGATATTTTTCGTGCAGGATCTGGACGGCTTGTCTTACTTTCTTGGCTTGTGGATCTTTGGATGAACCGAAATTGGAGAACGACACCATGGCAATGCGGGGCTTGAGGTTGAATTTTCGAACAGCCTCTGCGGTTAGCAAGGTTATTTCCACCAATTCCTCTGCTGTTGGATTCACATTGATGGTGGTATCGGCAAAAAATATCGGTCCCTTTTTTGTGATCATGATATACATACCGGCCACCCTACGAGTATTCTCCTTGGTTCCGATGATGTAAAGTGCAGGCTTGAGGATGTCGGCGTACTTGCGGGTTAGTCCAGAAATGAGCACATCTGCTTCTCCGTTCTCCACCATCATCGCCCCGTAATAGTTACGCTCTCTCATGATTTTGCGGGCCTCATAGGTGTTGAAGCCATTGCGTGCCCGTTTCTTGAAGAACAAATCACCGAACTTGTCGATGCTTTCTTGCTCCTTGCGTGGGTCAACGATAGGCATATCAGAAAGATCGAGCCCATGCTCTTGCATGATCATTTCGATTTTTTCACGGTTACCTAAGAGGATAGGATGTGCTACACCCTCGTCTCGTACAATCTGTGCGGCCTTGAGGATTTTATAATTGTCGGCTTCTGCGAAAACAACGCGTTTAGGGTTTTGGCGGGCTTTGTTGGTTATGATGCGCGTAACTTTATTGTCGTGGCCCAAACGTTTACCCAGCTCTTCTTCATAAGCCTCCCAATTGGTAATTTCTTGTCGGGCAACACCTGATGCGATTGCGGCCTTGGCTACAGCTGGGGCAACTGTGGTAATCAATCGTGGATCTAAAGGTTTTGGTATGATGTATTCACGGCCGAATTGGATGTTGGTTTTGTTATAAGCCAAGTTCACGATTTCAGGTACGGGCTCTTTGGCCAATTCAGCAATGGCCCTAACCGCAGCCAACTTCATTTCTTCATTTATTTGCTTGGCCCTTACGTCTAATGCCCCTCTGAAAATGAACGGGAATCCGATAACATTGTTAACTTGGTTAGGGTAGTCGGATCTGCCTGTGGCTAGGATGATGTCATTCCTGGAAGCATGCGCGGCCTCGTAGGTGATTTCAGGATAGGGATTGGCCATGGCGAACACAATTGGGTTTGCGGCCATGGATTGTAAATGCGATG
>JBJTQS010000015.1:0-14697 GCA_046075765.1 Bacteroidota bacterium | reverse complement strand
TGTGCACCCGTGTTTACACCACCACACCTAAGAAGCCAAACTCTGCAATGCGCAAGGTGGCAAGGGTTCGTCTAACCAACAAATTCGAAGTTACCGCATACATCCCCGGTGAAGGGCATAACCTGCAAGAGCACTCCATCGTGTTGATTCGCGGAGGTCGTGTTAAGGATTTGCCAGGTGTGCGTTACCACATCATTCGAGGATCTTTGGATACCTCGGGTGTTGAAGGCCGTAACCAGCGTCGCTCCAAATACGGAACAAAGAAGCCAAAGCCAGGAGCAGCGGCAGCAACCAAGGGTAAAAAGTAATTCAACTATAGATTAATAACATTCCCCATAAATTCCTGTCATGAGGAAAACAAAACCAAAAAAGAGAATCCTGCTTCCAGATCCAAAGTTCAACGATACTTTGGTTACTCGTTTCGTGAACAGCTTGATGTATGACGGTAAAAAGAGTACTGCATTCAAGACGTTTTATGATGCAATTGAGTTGGTTGAAAACCGCACGAAGGAAAGCGGACTGGAAATGTTCAGAAAAGCATTGGGTAATATTTCCCCAACAGTAGAGGTTAAAAGCCGTCGCGTTGGTGGAGCAACTTTCCAAATCCCAAGCGAAATTCGTCCAGACCGTCGCAATGCCTTAGGCATGAAATGGCTTATCATGTTTGCCCGCAAACGCAATGAAAAGTCGATGCGCGACAAATTGGCTGGTGAGATCATCGCAGCCTCCAAGGGTGAAGGTGCAGCCGTTAAGAAGAAGGACGATACCCACAGGATGGCTGAGGCAAACAAGGCATTCTCTCACTTCAGGGCTTAATAAATAGTAGATCATAAACAGCAGACAAGTAAAAGACCCCAATGGCACAAGACGTTAAAAGCCTTAGATATGTTAGGAACATCGGTATCGCCGCCCACATCGATGCGGGAAAGACGACTACCACCGAGCGTATCCTATATTATACAGGTGTGGTTCATAAAATAGGTGAGGTGCACGATGGTGCAGCTACCATGGATTGGATGGCACAGGAGCAAGAGCGTGGTATCACCATCACCTCAGCTGCTACCACCTGCTTTTGGAACTATCGTAACGAAAAATACAAGCTTAATATCATCGACACCCCCGGTCACGTGGATTTCACCGTTGAGGTGAACCGTTCACTTCGTGTATTGGATGGATTGGTGTTTCTTTTTTCTTCCGTAGATGGAGTAGAGCCTCAGTCGGAAACCAACTGGCGTCTTGCAAACAACTACAACGTAACCCGTCTTGGTTTCGTAAACAAAATGGACCGTGCCGGTGCCGATTTCTTGAACGTGGTAAAACAGGTTCGTGAGGTGTTGGGTGGAAATCCATTACCACTTCAATTGCCAATCGGTGCTGAAGATAATTTCAAAGGTGTTGTTGATTTGATCAACAACCGTGGAATCGTTTGGAATGAGCAGGACAAGGGTATGACCTTTACTGAGGTGCCGATTCCAGATGATATGGTGGAAGAGGTTAAGGAGTGGCGTGAGAAACTTCTCGAGGCAATCGCCGAATTCGATGAGAAGTTGATGGAAAAATACTTCGAAGATCCTAACTCTATTTCTGAGCGTGAAATCTTGGATGCTTTGCGTCAAGCATGTCTTGCCAACAAAGTAGTTCCAATGGTTTGCGGTTCTTCTTTCAAGAACAAAGGTGTTCAAACCATGCTTGATTTGGTGATGGAGTTAATGCCTTCACCTCTTGATAAAGAAAACATCAAAGGAACCAATCCTGATACAGAAGAGGAAGTTGTTCGTAAGCCCGATGCTAAGGAGCCTTTTACAGCCTTAGCATTCAAAATCGCTACCGATCCTTATGTTGGTCGTTTGGCTTATTTCCGCTGCTATGCAGGTCACTTAGATGAGGGTTCTTATGTGCTAAACACTCGTTCTGGAAATAAGGAGCGTATCTCACGCATCTTCCAGATGCACGCCAACAAGCAAAACCAGATTCCGTTCATCGAGGCTGGAGATATCGGCGCTGCTGTAGGATTCAAGGACATCAAGACCGGAGATACATTGTGTGCTGAGAATGCACCAATCGTTCTCGAAGCGATGAATTTCCCTGAGCCTGTAATCGGTTTGGCTATCGAAGCCAAAACCCAAGCAGACCAAGATAAAATGGGTGTTGCCCTGGGCAAATTGGCTGAAGAGGATCCAACATTCCGTGTTAAATCCGATGAGGAAACCGGACAAACCATCATCTCTGGTATGGGTGAGTTGCACTTGGAGATCATTGTTGACCGCATGAAGCGCGAGTTCAAGGTTGAGGTTAACCAAGGTGCTCCACAAGTTAATTACAAAGAAGCTATCAACGGTTCTTTCGAACACCGTGAAGTATATAAGAAGCAAACTGGTGGTCGTGGTAAGTTCGCCGACATCAAGTTTGTTGCTTCTCCTGTTGATTCAGATTTCGAGCCTAACGACAAGAATGCCGGACTGCAGTTTGTGAATGAGATCACAGGTGGTAATATCCCACGTGAATTCATCCCTGCTGTTGAAAAGGGTTTCCGCACATCCATGGTAAATGGTGTTTTGGCTGGATACCCACTTCAGACACTTAAGATTCGTTTGATCGACGGTTCTTACCACAACGTTGACTCCGATTCTTTGTCCTTCGAGATTTGTGCTCGTACCGCTTTCCGCGAAGCTTTGCCAAGTTGTAAGCCTGTATTGTTGGAGCCTATCATGAAGCTGGAAGTTATTACTCCAGATCAAAACATGGGTGACGTAGTAGGTGATTTGAATCGTCGTCGTGGACAAGTTGAAGGAATGGATTCCAAAGCCGGAGCACAGGTTGTAAAGGCAAAGGTTCCACTTTCAGAAATGTTTGGATACGTAACCCAGCTTCGTACCATCACCTCTGGCCGTGCTTCCTCTACCATGGAATTCTCTCACTATGCCGAGGCTCCTCGCAACATCGCTGAAGAGGTAATAGCAAAATCAAAAGGCAAGGCCGCAGCTAACTGATAATACCTGAATATCCAAATAGACTAATCGTTCTTTATACCCAATATGAGCCAAAGAATCCGTATCAAACTGAAGTCGTATGACTTCAATCTCGTCGACAAATCGGCTGAGAAAATCGTTAAGACCGTCAAGTCTACCGGAGCGGTTGTTAACGGACCCATTCCACTTCCTACCGAGAAGAAGATTTACACTGTATTGCGTAGCCCGCACGTAAACAAGAAGGCACGCGAGCAGTTCCAATTGTGCTCGTACAAGAGGCTTCTCGATATCTACAGCTCTACTGCAAAAACTGTTGACGCATTGATGAAGCTGGAATTGCCAAGTGGAGTAGAAGTGGAGATCAAAGTGTAGTTTATTCCAAATTGAAATTAACACAAATCGTAAATAATACATCGAAATAAAATGTCAGGCTTGATCGGAAAAAAAATAGGGATGACCAGCATCTTCAACGAAGAAGGTGTGAACATTCCCTGCACCGTGGTTGAGGCCGGCCCCTGCGTAGTTACTCAGGTGAAAACATCCGATAAGGATGGATATGCTGCCGTTCAACTTTCATTCGGTGAGCGCAAGGAGAAAAACACTCCCGCTGCGTTGAAAGGCCACTTCAAAAAGGCCGGTACCACCCCTAAGAGGATGGTTATGGAGTTCGCGGATTTTGAAAAGGAGCTGAATGTAGGCGACCTGGTAACCGTTGACATCCTGACCGAAGGTTCTTTCTGTGCAGTAATCGGCACATCCAAGGGTAAAGGTTTCCAAGGCGTTGTAAAGCGTCACGGATTTAGTGGTGTGGGTGGACAAACCCACGGTCAGCACAACCGTTTGCGCGCTCCTGGTTCATTAGGTGCTAGCTCATGGCCTTCACGCGTATTCAAAGGCATGCGCATGGCAGGACGTACCGGAGGTAATCGTGTAAAGACCGCCAACCTTCAGATAGTTAAAATCATTGCTGAAAAGAACTTGGTTCTTGTTAAAGGCTCCGTTCCCGGTGCTAAAGGATCTTACGTTACAATAGAGATTTGATCATGGAAGTTACAGTAAAACAGTCATCCGGAAAGGATACCGGCAGAAAGGTGACATTGAACCCAGAAGTGTTCGGTGTTGAGCCTAATGACCATGCCATATACCTTGATGTGAAGCAGGTTCTTGCTAACCGTCGTCAAGGAACGCACAAGTCAAAACAACGCAACGAAGTTCATGGTACAACCAAGAAGTTCAAGCGTCAGAAGGGTACCGGTGGTGCTCGTGCTGGTAGCCGTAAGTCGCCACTCTTTGTTGGTGGTGGACGTGTATTCGGTCCAACCCCACGCGACTATTCCTTTAAGTTGAACAAGAAGGTGAAGCGTCTGGCTCGCGTATCCGCTCTCAGCTACAAAGCAAAAGAGAACAACATCACGGTTCTAGACAACCTCGAAATGGGTGCTGTTAAAACCAAGGATTACGTGAATATGCTGAACGGATTAGCATTGAACAACAAAAAGACGTTGGTTGTGCTGCCAGAGTCCAATAATAACGTATATTTGTCCTCCCGAAATTTAGGGTATAGTAAAGTTGTAAATGCTTCTGATTTAAACACTTATGATATTCTGAACGCTCAGAGCATCGTGTTGGTCGAAGCCTCTTTGCCCATTATTGAAAAAACATTATCGAAATGAACATCCTTCAAAAACCCATCGTAACTGAGAAGATGACTCGTTTAACCGAGAAGTCGGGTCGTTATGGATTCATAGTAAACCCCAAGGCCAACAAGATCCAGATCAAGAAGGCTGTTGAGGAGATGTATGGTGTAGTGGTAGTTGATGTAAACACCATGAACCAAAACGGAAAATCTCGCACCCGTGGCACCAAGACTGGTTTTACCAAGGGTCGTACTAAGAACGTGAAGAAGGCGATTGTTACCCTGAAAGCGGGTGATACTATCGATTTCTACAGCAATATTTAATTGAGCAGAAACTGACCTGAAATGGCTATTAAGAAACTTCGTCCAATAACTCCCGGACAACGTCACAAGCAAGTGGTTTCGACTAACGAAATCACTGCTAGCCGTCCTGAGAAATCACTCATCGTCGCCAAGCGTCGCACCGGTGGTAGGAATAACTCTGGTAAGATGACCATGCGTTACATCGGTGGTGGACACAAGATGAAATTGCGCATCATTGATTTCAAGCGTAACAAGTTCGATATTCCTGGAACTGTTGCCACCATTGAATACGATCCAAACCGCACTTCTAACATTGCGCTGATTCACTACGCTGATGGTGAAAAGCGTTACATCATCGCTCCTGCAGGATTAACTGTTGGAATGAAGGTTGTATCCGGTTCATCCGCTACACCTGATGTAGGAAACGCAATGAAATTGAAGGACATTCCATTGGGAACTGTTGTACACAATTTGGAATTGCGCCCTTCTCAAGGTGGCAAGATGGCTCGTAGTGCAGGATCATATGCTCAGCTAGCCGCTCGTGATGGTAAATACGCCACCATGAAGATGCCTTCTGGTGAGACTCGCATGATTCTCGTAGAGTGTATGGCTACCATTGGTTCGGTTTCCAACCCTGACCACAATAAAGAAAGCCATGGTAAGGCTGGTCGTGTTCGTTGGATGGGTCGCCGTCCACGTGTTCGTGGTGTGGCAATGAACCCAGTTGATCACCCGATGGGTGGAGGTGAAGGCCGTGCTTCTGGTGGTCACCCACGCAGCCGCAAAGGTCTTTACACCAAAGGTCTTAAGACTCGTGTCAAGAATCACCCGAACGATCGTTACATCATTGAAAGAAGAAAGAAGTAAGCTAAATAACCAAGAACAGTACATTCCAACATAATGAGCCGCTCTCTCAAAAAAGGACCTTACATCGACTTCAAGCTCGAGAAAAAGGTTGATGCCATGAACCAGTCTAAAAAGAAGACTGCGATCAAAACCTGGTCTAGAAGGTCAATGATCGCGCCAGAGTTCGTGGGTCACACATTAGCCGTTCACAACGGTAATAAGTTCATTCCGGTTTACGTGACTGAAAACATGGTAGGTCATAAGCTTGGTGAATTTGCGCCAACGCGCAATTTCCGTGGCCATGCCGGTAGTAAGGATAAATCATCGAAGTAATTGACATGGGAAAGAGAAAACGTTTAGCTGCTGAAGCTCGCAAGGAGGTCCTCAAGACGACCGCCGTGTCCAAATTGAATAATTGCCCGACCTCTCCAAGGAAAATGCGCCTTATGGCTGACATGATCCGTGGTAAGAAGGTGGAGTTTGCCTTGAACGCATTGAAGTTCTCCACCAAGGAGGCTGCTGGTCGTTTGCGCAAGGTCTTGTTATCTGCCCTTGCCAATTGGCAGGCGAAGAATGAAGGCGCACGCTTGGAGGACGAGACACTCTTCGTTAAAGAGGTTTTTGTCGACAGCGCTCGTCAATTGAAGCGTTTGCGTACAGCTCCTCAAGGTCGTGGTCACAGGGTGCGTAAGCGTTCCAACCACATCACCATGATCCTCGATACCAAATCAGGACTTGGCCAAACAGTATCAACTGAAGAAAACAACTAATAATACCGAAGATCAAGCATGGGACAAAAGTGTAACCCGATAGGTAACCGTTTAGGCATCATCCGTGGATGGGATTCCAACTGGTATGGTGGCAAGAATTACGCCGACAAATTGGCTGAGGACGAAAAGATCAGGGATTACCTGGTAGCTCGTTTGGCTAAAGGTGGTGTTTCCCGCATCATCATTGAGCGTACTTTGAAGCTCATCACTGTTACCATCAACACGGCTCGCCCTGGTACCGTTATTGGAAAAGCCGGAGCTGAGGTTGACAAGATCAAGGAAGAGTTGAAGAAGCTTACCAAGAAGGATGTTCAGATCAACATTTTCGAGATCAAGCGACCTGAATTGGATGCACAATTGGTAGGTGAGAGCATTGCCCGTCAGTTGGAGGCTCGTATTTCTTTCCGTCGTGCTGTTAAGACCGCTGTTGCCTCTACCATGCGTATGGGTGCTGATGGCATCAAGGTTATGGTTGCCGGTCGCTTGGGTGGTGCTGAAATTGCCCGTACCGAGCAATACAAAGAAGGACGTATTCCATTGCATACTTTCCGTGCTGACATCGATTTCGCAATTTCTGAAGCTCAAACCACTTACGGAAAGATTGGTGTGAAAGTTTGGATCTGCAAAGGCGAGGTATTTGGCAAGCGTGATTTGTCGCCAAACGTTGGTATGACCAGCCAAACCAAATCAAAAGCTCCAGCAGGTGGTGACCGCGACCGTGATCGTGGAGATCGTCGCCCTGACAGAAGAGACGGTGGCCGCAAGCCACGTGGAGGCAAACAATAATCAAGAAACAATAGTAAAATTCCAATCATAGAATAAACTGAGATGTTACAGCCAAAAAAGACCAAGTTCCGTAAGATGCACAAGATGAAATCCAAGGGTGTTGCCACCCGTGGTGCCGAATTGTCTTTCGGGTCTTTTGCTCTGAAATCATTGGAAACAGCGTGGGTTACCGCTCGTCAGATCGAGGCTGCCCGTGTAGCTGTTACCCGTTATATGAAGCGTGAAGGTCAGATCTGGATCCGCATATTCCCTGACAAGCCTATCACCAAGAAGCCTGCAGAGGTACGTATGGGTAAAGGTAAAGGTGCTCCCGAGTATTGGGTTGCGGTAGTTAAGCCGGGTCGTATCATATTTGAAGCCGATGGAGTTCCAATGGCAACAGCCAAGGAAGCTCTTCGTTTGGCTGCACAGAAGTTGCCTGTAACCACTCGTTTCATCGTTCGCCGTGATTTCGACGGACAATAATTAAAATCATTACAAGAGAAAAGAATCAATCAACATGAAACAGGATATTGTTAAAGACCTTACTACCGAGGAGATCCGTGAGAAGATCGCCCAGGAGAGGGCCATGTACAGCAAGCTCAAGATGAGCCATGCAGTTTCCCCAGTGGAGAATCCGATGAAGATACGTGCTTCACGCCGCGCCATCGCCCGTTTGGTGACTGAGTACAACAAAAGAATGTCCGCACAACAACAAACCAAGTAATCCAAAACGGAATCATGTCATTAGAAAGAGCGCTTCGCAAGGAGAAAATCGGTATCGTATCCAGCAACAAGATGCAGCATTCCATCGTGGTGATGGTTGAGCGTAAGGTTAAGCACCCCATCTATGGAAAGTTCATCAGCCAGACTATAAAGTTCATGGCTCATGATGAGGGTAATACTTGTGGCATCGGCGACAAAGTACGCATCATGGAAACCCGTCCCATCAGCAAGAACAAGCGTTGGAGATTGGTAGAGATCCTAGAGAAAGCGAAATAATCCATCAACACCCAAGAAAATAATTTAACAAATGATACAGCAGGAATCCAGACTCACGGTCGCTGACAACAGCGGTGCCAAGGAGGTACTCTGCATCCGCGTCCTCGGTGGCACGGGCAGGCGTTACGCATCCCTAGGCGACAAGATCGTGGTCACCGTAAAGCATGCATTGCCATCAGGCAACGTAAAGAAGGGAACCGTATCCAAAGCGGTTGTAGTGCGTGTAAGCAAGGAAGTTCGTCGTAATGATGGTTCATACATCCGTTTCGATGATAACGCGGTTGTTTTATTGAACGCCAACGATGAATTGCGCGGCACCCGTATTTTCGGTCCCGTTGCAAGGGAACTGCGCGAAAAGCAATACATGAAAATCGTTTCACTAGCACCGGAGGTATTGTAAAATGGAAAGGAAAAGCAACAGCCAGCCCAAACTTAAGATTAAGAAGGGCGACACCGTAAAGGTCATTTCCGGTGAAAGCAAAGGCCAGCAAGGGAAAGTGTTGGAGGTTATGCTCGAATCACGAAAAGTGATTGTGGAGCGTGTGAACCTCGTGTCCAAGCACACTCGTCCTAACGCAAAAAACACACAAGGAGGTATTGTAAAACAAGAAGCTCCTATTCATATCTCCAACGTGATGTTGGTGGATCCAGCTTCTGGCAAAACCACTCGCGTGGGTCGCAAAGAAGTTGATGGTAAATTGGTACGTTACGCTAAAAAATCAGGGGAGGTAATCAAATAATGAACTACACGCCCAGACTCAAAGAAAAATATCGCAAGGAGATTGTAAGCAACCTCCAAGACCGATTCTCTTACAAAAGCCCGATGCAGGTTCCGAGGCTTCTCAAAATCTGCGTAAACCAAGGGGTAGGTGATGCAGTATCCGATAAGAAGATGATCGAGTATGCCATCACTGAGATGTCAAACGTCACTGGACAGAAAGCTGTTCCTACGCGTTCCAAGAAGGATATTTCGAACTTCAAATTGCGTAAAGATGTTGCCATCGGTGTTCGTGTTACTCTTCGTCACGATGTGATGTATGAATTCCTCGACCGTTTGGTTTCGCTGGCTCTTCCTCGTATCCGCGATTTCAAAGGCATCAACAACAAAGGATTTGACGGCCGTGGAAACTACACCCTCGGAGTTACCGAACAAATCATTTTCCCTGAAATCGATATCGACAAGGTTAACAAAATCACAGGTATGGATATCACTTTCGTTACTACGGCTCAAACCGATGACGAGGCTTTCCACCTGCTCAAAGAATTCGGAATCCCTTTTAAAACCAACTAAGACTATCACATGGCCAAAGAATCAGTAAAAGCCAGAGAGCGTAAACGCGCACGTACGGTTGCCAAGTTCGCAGAGAAGCGTGCCGCATTGAAAGCCGCCGGAGACTACGCCGCGTTGAGCCAATTGCCACGCAATGCATCACCAGTACGCATGCACAATCGTTGCAACTTAACCGGAAGGCCTCGTGGCTATATGCGTCAATTCGGAATTTCCCGCGTGTTGTTCCGCAAGATGGCATTAGAAGGCAAAATCGCAGGTGTAACCAAAGCCAGCTGGTAATAAATCAAATCAAGTAAAAACATCATAAGATGACTGATCCAATAGCAGACTACCTTACCAGGCTACGTAACGCCATCAAGGCGAACCATAGGGTAGTGGATGTTCCCGCTTCTAACATCAAAAAGGAGATCACCAAGATCCTTTTCGATAAGGGTTATATCCTGAATTACAAATTCGAAGAAACAGAAAACCGTCAAGGTAATATCAAAATCGCCTTGAAATACAATCCTGTCACCAAGCAATCTGCCATTAAGAAGCTTGAGCGTACCAGCCGTCCAGGGCTTCGCAAATACTCTGGTTCGGATTCGTTGCCGCGCGTACTTAACGGATTGGGAATGGCCATCATTTCTACCTCGCATGGTATTATGACTGACAAGGAGGCTCGCAAGAACAATGTTGGTGGTGAAGTTTTGTGCAAAGTATACTAATCGATTAAGCAGCTCTAAAGAAAATGTCCCGTATAGGAAAGAAACCGATACCGATGCCAAAGGGTGTGTCAATTGATATCAAGCCCACTTCGGTTACCGTAAAAGGCCCCAAAGGAACCCTGTTCCAATCGATTCAAGATGGTATATCCGTTCGCTTGGACGGTGAAACCATTCTCGTTGAAAGGGCAACCGACCAGAAACGTCATCGTGCATTGCATGGCCTCAGCCGCGCTTTGATTGCCGGAATGGTTCAAGGTGTGTCTGAAGGATACAAAATCGAACAAGAATTGGTGGGCGTAGGTTATAGGGCCACCACACAGGGCCAGACGCTGGATTTGGTACTTGGCTATTCGCACCACGTTGTGTTCGAAATGCCTTCAGAAATCAAGATTTCTGCCCGTCAGGATCGTGGTTCTAACCCGATCATTACTTTGGAGAGTTTCGACAAGCAGTTGTTGGGACAGGTTGCAGCCAAGATTCGTTCATTGCGTCCGCCAGAGCCATACAAGGGTAAGGGTATCAAGTTTGTTAACGAAGTATTGAGAAGAAAAGCCGGTAAGTCGGCATCCAAAAAATAATTGATCTGATGGAGTCGAGAAAATCAGCTCGTAGAGCGAGCATACAAAAGCGCATCAGGCGCATTGTCAAAGGAACTTCAGAGTGCCCACGCCTCTCTGTTTTCCGCAGCAACAAGCAAATTTATGCCCAGTTGATAGACGATGTGGCCGGAAAGACCATCGCAGCGGCTTCCTCACGTGAGGAAGGCATGACCGCCGCAGGTATGAATAAAATCCAACAAGCAGAAGCTGTTGGTAAGAAAATTGGCGAACGTGCAATGGCCGCTGGTCTTTCCAAGGTCGTATTCGATCGTGGTGGTTACCTCTACCATGGCCGTGTTAAGTCACTCGCCGACGGAGCAAGAAACGCAGGATTAAATTTCTAAGAACAAACAGATGCTAGCATCCAACTTGAAAAAAGTAAAAACCAGTGACATCGAGCTTAAAGATAGGCTTGTCGCTATCAACCGTGTAACAAAAGTGACCAAAGGAGGTCGCGCTTTCCGCTTCGCAGCCATCGTGGTTGTAGGAGACGAGAAGGGCGTAGTGGGCTACGGTCTTGGTAAAGCAAAGGAAGTAACCGATGCTGTTACCAAAGGCGTTGATGACGCAAAGAAGAACCTGGTAAAAGTATCTGTTACCAAAGGAACCGTTCCTCACGAGCAAATCGGAAAGTTCGGTGGTGCTTTGGTGTTGCTCAAGCCTGCTGCACCTGGTACAGGTGTGATCGCAGGAGGTGCTATGCGTGCCGTTCTTGAGAGCGTTGGAATCACCGACGTATTGGCTAAGTCGAAAGGCTCTTCCAACCCACACAACGTGGTAAAAGCAACTATCAACGCTCTTGCCGAAATGCGTGATGCAGTTGGCGTTTCTCAGCAGCGCGGTGTAGCCATGGAGCGTATCTTCCAAGGTTGATTCGAAAAAACATTAAGAATACAATACAACACGAAATAAGAAATGGCAAAAGTCATCATCAAGCAAATCAAGAGCGGTATCGACCGTCCTGCAATCCAAAAGAGGACATTGAAGGCGCTAGGTCTTCGTAAACTGAACCACTCCGTGGAGAAAGAGGCTACACCTCAAATCATGGGTATGATTCGCGCCGTGAGCCACCTCGTTAGTGTTGCCAAAGCCTAATTAATTCAACGATTCTACAACAGCATATAAATTCAAGAGATGAATCTCAGCAATCTAAGACCTGCAAAAGGTTCCGTTAAATCCCGCAAGCGCATCGGTCGTGGTACCGGTTCAGGAAAGGGTGGAACTTCCACACGTGGTCACAAAGGTGCCCAGTCCCGCTCGGGCTATAGCCAAAAGATAGGTTTTGAAGGTGGTCAGATGCCATTGCAACGTCGCCTTCCAAAATTCGGTTTCAAGAACATGAACCGTGTTGAATACAATGGTATCAACTTGGACATGCTTCAAGGATTGGTTGACAAGCACGGCTTGACTGAAATTAATCACGAGGTGATTGTGCAGCATGGTCTTGCTTCCAAGCGAGACCTGGTTAAGGTTCTTGGAAGAGGAGAATTGAAATCAAAGGTCAATGTTACCGTTCATGCATTCTCTGCAGCTGCAAAATCAGCTATTGAGTCTCTTGGCGGAACCGCAACAGCAACTGGCAAATAATGAAAGGTCTAATAACCACCATTCGCAACATCTTCAGAATTGAAGAGCTTCGATCCAGGATCCTCTACACGTTGGGGTTGATCCTTGTTTATCGTTTAGGTGCACATATCGTGCTTCCAGGAGTTGATCCCGAACAGCTGGGCGGTTTGAAGGCCCAGTCCGAAGGTGGTATTCTTGGTTTGATTGATATGTTCGCTGGTGGTGCGTTTTCCCAGGCATCGATCTTCGCCTTGGGTATTATGCCGTACATTTCGGCGTCTATCGTTGTTCAACTTTTGACCATCGCTGTTCCTTACTTCCAGAAAATGCAGAAAGAGGGTGAGAGTGGACGTAAGAAAATGAACCAAATTACCCGTTGGTTGACAGTATTGGTTGTGCTTGGTCAAGCTCCCGGATATATCGTAAACCTCAAAGCCCAGGCTCCTGGAGCCATAGTAATGGATGGAACAGGGTTTTGGATCACGTCCATCTTGATATTGTTGGCTGGTACCATGTTTGTTATGTGGATTGGAGAACGTATCACAGAAAATGGAATTGGAAACGGTATTTCAATCATCATTATGATTGGTATCATAGCAGGTTTGCCACTTTCTCTCCGTGATGAGTTTTTGTCTCGTTTGAACGAAGGCGGCGGTTTGGTCGTTTTCCTTGCTGAACTGGTTGTGCTGTATATCGTAATAGCCTTGGTAATTCTATTGGTTCAGGGAACACGTCGCATACCTGTTCAATTTGCCAAGAAGATTGTCGGAAACAAGCAGTATGGTGGTCAACGCCAATACATACCGCTCAAAGTAAATGCTGCAGGAGTTATGCCTATCATTTTTGCTCAGGCAATCATGTTTATCCCCGCTACAATTGCACAGTTCTTCCCTGAGTCAGGTGCGATGCAAGGGTTTGCAGGCACATTTACTGATTTCTTCTCCTTCGGATACAACATCACATTTGCCACGTTAATCATTCTGTTCACTTACTTCTACACTGCGATCTCGGTTAATCCGAACCAGATGGCGGAGGATATGAAAAAGAATGGTGGCTTCATTCCAGGGGTTAAGCCAGGTCGGACTACGGCTGATTTCATTGACAATGTAATGTCCAAAATCACCCTGCCAGGCTCCATATTCCTGGCATTTGTAGCCATCCTACCTACGATTGCAAACTTTGCAGGTGTGAACAGCAATTTCGCGCAATTCTACGGTGGTACTTCGCTCCTCATCCTGGTGGGTGTGGTGCTGGATACACTGCAGCAGATAGAAAGTCATTTGTTGATGCGTCACTACGATGGTCTGATGAAATCAGGTCGTATCAAGGGACGTTCATCAGTTGGTGGCATAGCCTAAGGGTTTAAACCAGATAATCGGTAAAACTTGCAGGTAACATATAAGAGTGAAGGGCAGATAGAGGCGATAAGAGTAAGTTCTTTACTTGTTGGAGATACATTGGCTGAAGTGGCCTCCCGTATCAAACCTGGAATGCGAACAATCGACTTGGATCGTGTGGCGGAAACGTTCATACGAGATCACCAAGCCGAACCCGCCTTCAAAGGTTATCATGGCTTCCCTGCCTCATTGTGCATATCGGTTAACGCCGAAGTTGTACATGGCATACCAGGAAACCGTGAGTTGAAAGAAGGGGATGTGGTTTCGATCGATTGCGGCGTCAATAAAGGCGGCTTCTTCGGTGATTCTGCTTATTCTTTCGTTATCGGAGAAGTTCCAGCTAAGACCATTGAACTGCTTCGGGTGACCAAAAGGTGCCTGATGCAAGGTGTTTCCAAAGCCGTAGAAGGAATGCGGATTGGAGACATAAGCGAAGCGGTTCAAGACCTTGCCGAATCCCACGGGTTCGGAGTCGTTCGCGAATTGGTTGGGCACGGAGTGGGGTTGAAGCTTCACGAAAAGCCCGAGGTTCCGAACTTCGGAAAGAAGGGTACAGGTTTGTTGATGAAGAAGGGTTTGGTGATCGCCATTGAACCGATGATCAACGCCGGAAAGAAGCAAGTGAAACAGCTCAACGACGGTTGGACGATTGTGACTTCCGACGGTTTGCCTTCAGCGCATTTCGAACATACGGTTGCGATTGCAGTAGGTAAGCCTGATGTACTCTCCTCGTTTGATAAGATTGAAATCGCGGAAGCAAATAACATAAACCTCGGGAAACCGCACCAGATAACGGAAGTGAATGGCTAAACAAGGCGTCATAGAGCAAGACGGAACGATCATCGA
>JBJTQS010000014.1:0-4336 GCA_046075765.1 Bacteroidota bacterium | reverse complement strand
ATACACTTATAGAAAATAATTAGTTAAGCCAAACTCTAATAAAAATCATTTAAATGGAAAAGAAGTCATCAAAAAACTCTGCAGGGAGCATGATTATCACCTATTTCACTATCCCCATTTCGCTGCTTGTCTCTTTCTTGTTATTCGAATATGTGATGGGAAGTCCATCCAACTTTATTGAAAACAATACAGCCAACAACCCCCTTCCAGGAAATTATCTCGGAATTGTATACAAAGGCGGATATGTTGTTCCAGTATTGATGAGCACCGTTCTGATCGTGGTTATTTTTTGCGTAGAACGATTCATTTCCATAAACCGTTCCCGCGGGAAGAACAATGTGGACAAGTTTTTGCATGATGTAAGAGCCATGGTAAATTCTGGCAACTTAGATCAAGCCTTGAAAGCTTGTCAAGAACAAAAAGGATCGGTTGGCAATGTTATTTATGCCGGCTTAACAACCTATCAGCAAATGTCCAAGGACACTGTGCTTGACAAGGACCAAAAAATAGCTGCCATTCAAAAGAGCATCGAAGAAACAACCTCGTTGGAAATGCCAATGCTTTCCAAAAACTTATCTGTAATTTCCACGATTGCTTCTACCGCTACGCTTATCGGTCTGTTCGGGACCGTATTAGGGATGATCAAGGCCTTTGCGGCGATGGCTACCGCAGGCGCACCTGATGCTGTAGCTTTGGCAAATGGTATCTCAGAAGCCCTAATCAATACCGCTTTGGGTATCGGAGCTTCCGCAATAGCGATCATCATGTACAACTTCTTCACAACCAAGATTGATGCCATTACCTATGGTATCGACGAAGCAGGTTACAGTATCGTTCAAAGCTTCTCTGCGAAACACTGATAACCCCCTAAAAGATGCCAAAAGTTTCATATCCACGGTCGTCTCCAGTATTGGACATGACCCCCATGGTGGATCTGGCGTTTTTGCTGGTAACATTCTTCATGCTTACCACCAAATTCAGGGCCGATGAACCGGTTGTGGTTGATACTCCATCATCCATATCCGAAATCAAGCTTCCGGATATCGACATCATGACCATTACCATTGACCCCAACGGTGGTTGCTTCTTCAACATTGATGGAAAAACAAACCGTGAACAGGTGCTACTTAAGATGGGCGAACGCTACAATATTCAGTTCACAGCAAACGAAGTGAAGCGTTTTTCGGTTATGACCTCTTTCGGGGTGCCTGTTACCGAGCTCAAAAGACTGCTGCCTTTGGATGAGGAGGGCCGCAAAAAGATAAAGCAGGCGGGAGTGCCTATGGACTCTACTAACAATCAGCTAACCGATTGGATTCGCTTTAGTCGCTTACAAAACCCACAGTTCCGTATAGCGGTAAAGGGTGATCGCGACACCGACTATAAAACGGTTAAGCGCGTAATTGACATCCTTCAGGAAAACAAGGTCAATAAATTCAACCTCATCACCAATCTTGAACAAACCAATTAATTACAGCAAGGCACAATGGCTCAACTGAATACCGAACAAGGCGGTGGTGGAAAAAAGGATGGCAAGGTCAAACAGAAGAAGTCATCCACCCACATTGATATGACCCCGATGGTCGACTTGGCATTCCTGCTGTTGACCTTCTTCATGTTAACCACCACCTTCAGCAAGCCCAAAACCATGGAGGTTAACATGCCTGTGAAACCTGATAATGAAGAGCAGCAGCAGAAAGTGGCCGAGTCTCTAACATTGACAGTGCTACTTGGCAAAGACGATAAAGTGGTTTGGTATCAGGGTGTAGACAACCCAACTCCAATGATTACCGATCTGTCTGCCACAGGGTTGAGGAAAACACTCATACAAAAGAATTCCAGGGTTTTCGCCAAGGCAGAAGCTTTGCGCGACTCCTTAAACAAGGGTTTTATCAAGACTCCGGATTATAAGAAGAGGCTTGGCGAAATCAAGCAAGACAAATTAGGACTAATTGTTTTGATTAAATCTATGGAAAATGCCAACTACGAGAATCTAGTGGATGTACTCGATGAGATGGCGGTTTGTCACATTGGCCGTTATGCAATAGTTGACATCACCCCGGTCGAGATAGAAATGATCGAAAAAATTTAAATCCACAACACTATGAAAGTCGCTTGGGATAACTGTATTAACGAAAACCGTGTTGAGCTCGTTTTCGTAGGCCGTAATAAAGATTATGGCGCTTATGAGATTAGGAAGAAATATAGCAAAACGCTATTAGTAGCTTTTCTTTCATCAACGGCAGCCATCATATTCCTGATTTGTCTGCCCATGATCCTGAAATTGATAAATGAAAGTGTCATTCAGAATGATGCGTTTACAGAAACAGAGGTTACACTGATGCAACCTCCTCCGATTGACGAGTCACAACCTCCTCCACCTCCTGTTCCTCCTCCACCTCCTGTTCAACAAACCATTAAATTCACACCTCCTGTAGTTGTGAAAGACGAGGAAGTGCCAGACGATGAACCACCTCCAACCCAAGAAGAACTGAAAGATGTGGCAGCAGGAGTGGTAACACAAGAGGGTGATCCTGATGCGATAGATTTACCAGACGAACCCATAGTAGAAGCTCCACCCGAGATTTTCACCATTGTAGAGGAAATGCCCAGTTTCCCTGGAGGCGAATCATCTCTCGTCAAGTATTTATCTGACAATATTAAGTACCCTGCAATTGCCCGTGAAAATGGAATTACAGGAACGGTATACGTAACCTTCCAAGTTGGGAAAGATGGGAAAGTGGCCGAGGCCAAGGTTCTTCGTGGAATCGGTGGAGGTTGTGATGAGGAAGCTTTGAGAGTTGTCAGGACGATGCCCGCTTGGCGTGCCGGTAAACAACGAGGTCAGTCTGTAATCGTGCAGTACAACCTACCAATCAGGTTTTCATTGAAGTGATGTTCCCCGGCGGGGTTTTCAAATCCCTGGCATACCAAATTACCGTTGCATCTGTTTATCTGATTGCCGGAATTTTGTTGGTTTTCAGTAAGCAAGGGCAAAGCCAAGGATTCTCAACAATTGGTTGGATTTTGGTGGCTTATGCTTTATTCAGATTTGCAAATGCAGCAATTCAAAGATTTCGAAAATGAAAATCCGTGCGTTTTCCCTTTCACTGATTGGAAGCTTCTTGTTGGCGATTACTTCTTGCTCTTCAGGGAAACAAGACAACGATTACGATAGGGGAGATCCCCTTTCAGGATATTTCACCATTGCTACCGATCCAGCCTATTTACCTATGGTAAAAGTATTGGCAGAAACCTACATGGGACTTTATCCGCTTGTTGCCATAAAAATAGACACTTCTAAAACAGGAAACCCATATCAATGGACGGTCGATTCTACCGTCAGGATGGTTGTTACGGGCATTGAGTTGTCGGAAAAGGATTCGCTTGCTTTGGTAAGGAGGGCTTTGATGGTGAAAGTTTCTCCTATTGCCACAGATGGGTTGGTGCTGATCTCCTCCAAATCTTTTGATAAGGACTCAACCAGCTCTTTTTCATTGCGGCACGATAGTTGTTTTTATTTCAATGGAATTGAATTCAATAACATCATGCTCACCGATAAATCCATCTCCGAAAACAATTATTACCTTTCTCGAAAGGTTACTTCCAACTGTGAAGTTCGTTGGGTTGCCATGTCATCGCAAGAGGCTGTAATCGACAGCACTGCTTTTGATAAGACATCAATTGGCGTTGTGTCGTGGAATTATCTTTGTGAACGCAAGTCAAGTATTGTCAAAGGCCGCTTGAATAAAGTGGATGTCATTCCGTTTTTAGATAGCCTTTCCAATAGGGTTTTCCCTTCGCAGTCATCCTTGTTCAGCGGCACCTATCCTTTGACCCGACCGGTTTTTATGGTAACCTCCGAGCCTTTCGCCGGACCAGCCACAGGTTTTGCAGCATGGGTGGCAAGCTCTGAAGGGCAGCGAGTAATAAGATTGTTCGGCGGGGCGCCAATTCGCATCCCACCAAGGGAAATACAAATCAGTAATCAAAACCTATAAGTCATGAAAAACCGACTGATCATTTCACTTTATGTGTGGCTTAGCTGTTCCGTTGTTGCCATCGGTCAAGACTACGCCCTTTGTAACCAGTATACTGAGATAGGGGACTTTGCAAAAGCAAGGCAGTGCCTGTATGCCTATAAAGGTGTAAACGATCCCGGAGCACTTTGTTTTTACAAAATGAACTTAGCCATCAACGAAGGAGATGTAGACGCTGCAAAGTCCTTGTATGCGGAATCAGAGAAACTTACAGCAACGGATCCTTTTGTTTTGGGAACAAAGGCTGTTTATATAGCCTATAGCAACAATGCAGAAGCCGCCAAATTGGTTTTTGA
>JBJTQS010000013.1:0-2574 GCA_046075765.1 Bacteroidota bacterium | reverse complement strand
TTCAAAAAGGAATTTCTGAATACCCTCTGATAGGAAAACAGCGCCCACCACCATGCGAATGAGAATGGTGGTTCTCGACTGATCAGTGGTGGAAATTTCGCGTAGTAACATGTTTAACGTGGCTGCGACTTCACGAGCCTTTTTGTGAAGGCACGCCCATTCGCTTCCACCACCAAGATATAAAGTCCGTCGGCAATTTCCAAATCCGATACCGAAATTCGATTCATGCCGGCATCTAACTGCATGTCGCGACTCCAAACCACTTGACCGTTGTAAGCCACCAAACGCAACTGAGCAGCGGTATGGTCATCCGACAAGATCCCTGTTTCGAATGAATTGGCAAATGGCATGGGCGAAACAAACAGTTGAATGGCTCCCACTTCGTTTCCGTTGTTCAAGGAGCTGAGATTACCGGAAACATAACTCAGATTGCTGAAGTCGATGAAGTTGGTCCAGGTCGGACGATCAATAAACGGATTACGGTTTCCTTGTATGCTATGGATGTAATCATTGCGTGCAATTTCCTCGGCATCGGGCGGATCTTGTAGGTGCCATTGCAAAAGCAATTGCAAATCCTGCGGATCTTCACTCAAGGATGGCAAGATAAAAGTGTTCAAACGGTTAAAAGTCCAGTCCAATCCGTTCACTCCATTGTAGCGAAGCGACATGTACAATAGTGCGCGAGCTGCATTGCCTTTTTGCGATTCACGAGGCTCATACACGAGATTGCCACCGGCATCCGACCCATACGAACCTTGGAGGTATGATGAGGTAACATTCACCACTTCCCCCAGAGGGTGATTGCTGCGCACGGCATTGGCAAGGTTCTGATTCACTACAAAGAGATGGTGTTGATCTGCATATTCGGGCAACAAGCTGCTGCTAGAAGGCATCCAACTCTGACACCAGGTATGTTCGCGGCTGAAAGGTGTAGAGGGTGTCCAGGTAAATGGCGGCGTGTACATAACGCGTTCGCCTGTGTAAACACAAGTAGCTACTTTTTTTCCGGCCGTGGTATCCGTGAAAGCGAAGTTGGTAACCATGGTCTCGTCGAACAAGGCGTAATCCACAATGGTGTAAGGATTGCGGATACGATTTTGTAAATCGGCGATGAAGCTGGTGGAATTTGGATTGATGTTGGCATAGTAAGAACCTTCTCCCGTGGCTGGTGTAATCACACTTCCGGTTAGCGGAGTTGCTTGCCTGTAGTTGCGTGTTGTTCCTGTCCCATTATAGGAGAACACAGCATAGGTATAGCTGGAGGATGCCACTACGCCGCCTTTTTGGTTGAAACTGGTAGCGCCACCCACATAGGTCACTTTAGCATTTCCCAACTGATCACCGATGGCATAATTCACGCCATCAACTGGAGCGCCTGTTACAGCAGCACCATTATCGGAACGCAGCACCAAGTAGCCATCGCACGCGGGGAAAGCGGCGATCCAATTCACATTATAAGACCAGGTGAGTACAGAGGAAGAATTGAAGTTGGTGGGTTGTGTGGTTGGTTCGCCAGTGTTGGTTACTACAGAAACGCTTACAGTGATTGTTGGAAACGATGCGTAACGATTGTTGCTGCGCGTCCATTTGGTGGCAGTCCCAATCTGTGATAGGATGAAATCCTTGGTACCAGCAGTGGAAGTAACATTGTAGTAACCGTTATCGATTTCAGTAGAAAAGTCGAGCGCGGTTTTTCCGTTGGTGAGTGATGATGGTAGCAGCGAGGTGTTCAGGCTTGAGCTGCTGGTAACCCACGCGCGGCTGCTGAAACCGTAGATAAATGTGGGGTTGACTGATGATCCTTGGTACACGAATATTTGGTCGCCGGAAGTGGAAAGGTCCCAGGTGCCAACAGATGTAATGCCGGCTGTGGTTGGGGTCAGAATGATACGCGTGCCGGGATTCACATTGGCAGGGAAAGTGTAGGTCCAGGTGCCCTCCACATTCGATAGCGCACTGCCCGTCCATGCATTGTCGGTGATGTACACCACGGTGCCCTGTGCAATGGGTGCCAGGGAAACGAGCACGATTTGATCGGTGTTATCGTTGTTATGTGCAATTACGACCAGATCGCCGGGGGTTAGGGCGCTTTGCGCGGATGCCGTGAATGGTAGCATCATCGCCAGCCATAGGGCTAAACGTTTCATGTTGCAGCAGTTGTGATGCGTGGCGGGTACAGCAAGGAGCCACGACATTGGTAATCAGCCTGCAAGATACAAAAAATGGGGTTTCAAAGGAAATGGTCCAGGCGGTTTATTGTCATGGGCTATTGGCTTTGGCAAGATGAAATACCTCGCCAATTCAGTTAATTTTACCTCCACATTTTAATACTAGCCGTTATTCTGCTCTCTAAATCCATAGTTTTTGTTGTTGCTTTGATCGTGATGGTCTTGCCGGTATTTGCCTGTAGGAGATATTTTTCTGGACTAGGTAGAGGCGTTCAGAATATTGCAGCACTCGGTATGATTGTGGCGATGTGGATCGTTTGGTTCTATTTCACTTCGCTGCTTTCCATTCCTGCAGATTTTTCAGTGTGGCTGCCACTTTTATGTGCTATCATATTGATATTTCGCC
>JBJTQS010000012.1:0-5955 GCA_046075765.1 Bacteroidota bacterium | reverse complement strand
TTTTTTAGTTGATGAGTGAATGATTTTTTCGGAGGGTGTGGAAGTGTTACATGGATTTTTTGCCCGGCTCTACTCAACCGTTACTGACTTGGCCAAGTTTCTTGGTTGATCAACATTGCAACCCCGCATTACGGCAATGTGATAAGAAAGCAGTTGAAGTGGCACTACAGATACAAGTGGTATGAGTAGTTCATCCGTCTCAGGGATCTCCAAAACATGGTCGGCAATTTTGCGAACCTCCTCATCGCCCTCGGTAACAATGGCAATGATTATCCCCTTGCGAGCCTTAACCTCCTGTATGTTGCTAACCACCTTCTCATATGAGCTGTTCTTGGTGGCAATAACAACAACGGGCATTTCTTCATCGATCAGGGCGATAGGTCCGTGTTTCATTTCAGCAGCTGGATAACCCTCAGCGTGTATGTAGGAGATTTCCTTTAGTTTGAGTGCACCTTCGAGAGCAACCGGGAAACCATATCCCCTACCCAAATACAGAAAGTTGCGCGAGTCTTTAAATTTGGCAGCTAGTTGATGTATTTCATCATTCGAATCCAATGCGCGGGTCACCTTTTCAGGGATGCTTTCCAACTCGCTCAACAAAGTTTGAAATCTCGAATCCGTTATGGTACCCTTCTTCCATGCTATTTGAAGGGCAAGCAGTGTAAGTACCGTTACTTGCGCGGTGAATGCTTTGGTGGAAGCAACACCGATTTCGGGTCCGGCATGAGTATAAGCCCCCGCATGTGTGGCCCTTGGGATACTAGAACCAACAACGTTGCAAACGCCAAATATGGTGGCCCCTTTGGATTTAGCCAGTTCGATTGCGGCTAATGTGTCGGCAGTTTCACCTGATTGGGAAATGGCAATCACCACATCCTCCTCATTGATGATGGGATTGCGATATCTAAATTCAGAAGCGTATTCAACTTCAACTGGGATGCGAGCCAAATCCTCAATGAGATATTCGCCAACAAGTCCTGCATGCCACGAAGTGCCGCAGCCCACTATGATGATTCGCTTTGCGTTGACAAACTTGTTTTCAAAATCTCCAACCCCACCTAAGCGCAGTCTCCTACTTCTTGCATCAATACGCCCACGCATACTGTCCCAAATGGAGCGAGGCTGCTCGTAAATTTCTTTGAGCATGAAATGCTCATAACCGCCCTTTTCCAACATCTCCAATTGCATCTCGAGCTCCTGCACATAAGGAACCTTGATTTGATTATCGATGGTTTTAACGGTGAAGTCTCCGTTGCCTATGATTGCCATCTCCCCATCATTCAAATAGACCACGTTCTTGGTATATTCCACTATAGGAGTAGCGTCGGAAGCAACGAAGTATTCATCCTGGCCGATTCCAACAACAATAGGACTTCCTTTTCGTGCTGCGATGAGTTTACGAGGTTCTAAGCGCGACATGATCACAATAGCGTATGCGCCTACAACTTCACCCAAAGCCAATCTGACAGCCTCTTGAAGATCCACATTCAGATTGTTGGAGATGTCTTCAATGAGATGAATCAAAACCTCCGTATCGGTGTCGCTTGAAAAGTGGTGTCCACGATTAATCAGCTCAGCCTTGATAGAAGCGTAATTTTCAATGATGCCATTGTGGATGATGGCAAAGTTCTTTGACTCGGAATAATGAGGGTGAGCATTGCGATCGTTGGGCTCTCCGTGAGTGGCCCAGCGTGTATGCCCCATCCCAACTGAGCCAGCTACGTCCTTATCCTTAGTGAACTCAGCGAGATCAGAAACTTTCCCCGCCTTTTTATAGACATGCAGTCCGTTATTGATCAAGGCGATTCCAGCACTGTCATAGCCGCGATATTCGAGGCGCTGAAGTCCTTTCATAACGATTGGATAAGCCTCCTTGGTTCCTAAATAGGCAACAATTCCACACATTGCTGTATCAGTTAAGTTTTGAATATGTGACTCTCAAACGGATTTTTTCGCCCGTAGGAGTGGCTGGACCTGGCACAACTGTACGAAAAGAATTCAAAGCACCTCCACTGGATACAATACTTAAACCATAGTCATTGAGGCTGGGATTGGATACCAATTTTTGCACATACCTGTTCAGGTTGAACTTGTAAGCATTTGCAATGGCGTCGTAAGACCCTCCGTAGTACGAAGGTGATTCCAATACATCTGGAATGATAGCCTCCTTACCAAGTGAATCGACACCGAAAAGAAGCAGTGCGTTATGGTTTTTGAATGTGCCATTTTCGATCACGGGGATCACCAATTCCGCTTTGTTTATGGCAACGGGGCCATCGGCAGCCAAATCTCGAAGATTCGGAATCATTATCCTAGCCTTAAGGCCAGACATGGACTGGACATAGAGCTTGTCGTTTCCGGAAACAGGAAATATGTTTCCAAACTGAGCAATCGAAAAGTCATGTTTAAAAGCATTAAATCGAGGACAACCAGAATTGATTTCAAAATTTGCTGTCCTACGGGTAGTATCGGTACCGTTTTTATAATAAAAGGTCAGCTTCGACATGGAGGCCAAAAGATTGAATGAGGCTATGACTCCTTGAGGAGCTGCTGAATTTGCATCTGCGGTAACATGAATGCCATTGAAGTAGTCGATGAAGGCTGTGTTGTTCAAATAAGAAGAACTTGGAGCATTCAGAAAATCATTGCCAAATGTATCATCAAGTTTCAATCGCAAATGGGGTGCGCGTTTGGCACCATCCACAGCAACGCTGTCTTTGGGTTTTATTGACACATTATTGGAGAACAGCAAACGCTTCAATGCAACGGTATCGTTTGTGTAGTAATTGGAATCTATCGCCATTTTATCATCCAATTCATACACCTTGAAATTCATCGGAGTGGTGGTATCGCCGTAGTAATCCGCGTAAGCAAGTGTTAATACCACGGAATCGAGTACCGGGGATGTTCCAAATGTGAAGGTGGTATTGTTATTGGGTAGCCTCACTTCGGAGAAAAAGCCTGCAACGGTTCCTCCAAAAACCGGATCCGCATAGGAACCTGCCAAATTGAAGGCTGTTGTTACCTCATCGCTGCGTAGTGAATCTTCACGAATGGATGAACACTCCAAGGAAAATGTGTCGGTGTAAAAAACCCCGGGCTGATCAGGTCCAAGAAGATCCATCCCTATGGAGTCGGGTTCTGTACAGGACGCTAAACTGCAAACAAAAGTGGCCAGGATAATAATCCTGTTAATGATTGAATTCATGTAGCAAAGGTAGATGTTTGCGGCAATTGGTGGGTTAACCAGCTGCAACTGCATCCTCAACGAGCAACTCGTCGTAAAAAGAGTTGTATGCGTCGATGTATTCTTCGGTGTTTTTGAATCCCAAGAAAGGTTTTCCGGGCTTCTTTGAGAAGTTGGCCAAAGAAGGGCTCATCACTTCGCTGCCTTGGATAACCCCATCTGAATGGGCGATTGCATTCAAAGTAATTCCTGTCCAAGTAGGAGTCTTCAAATCCTTCATATCAGCAGCCGCCATGCCATCCATCATCACTTTTGCCTGGTAGTTGGGGTTAAAAGACTCCTCGAACTGGTCATCGTATATGGAGTACACCACTTTAGCATCGCGGAAAATTGGATCGTCTTTATAGGAGGTTTTAACCAACAGAGGAATAAGGCTCGTCATCCAACCATGGCAGTGAATTACGTCAGGGCTCCAACCGAGTTTTTTCACGGTTTCCAATACCCCGCGGCAAAAGAAAACGGTGCGATCGTCATTATCCTTGAAAAACTTCTTCTTGGCATCCCTGAAGGTGGCTTTTCTTTGGAAATACTCTTCGTTATCGATAAAATACACCTGCATTCTGGCAGATTGGATGGAAGCTACCTTGATGATGAGCGGATGATCACTATCCTCGATAATCAGGTTCATACCTGAAAGACGGATAACCTCATGCAGTTGGTTCCTGCGCTCGTTGATCAGCCCAAATCGGGGCATGAAAGTCCTGATTTCCTTACCACGCTCCTGTATTCCTTGGGGCAGATATCGGGAGATTCGACCCATATCGCTTGATTCCATGTAAGGGTATATATCGTGGGAGATGTAAAGGACTTTGGTCTTCTTCATAACTTATCAGGAATATGGGGTGTTCTATGCAAAGATAGTGAATATATAGTCTTTATACAATAGAGCAAGGGGTTTGGTAAAAATATAATTGGGACCTCTTTTACTGGTTAACTCCTTAATATTCTGAATATTGCGTATTGCTGTGCTTGGTTATAAGTTCGATATTGCAAAAACATCAATCTTTGAATAATATATTATCATTGCCTAATCATTGATGGCTGCGAATTGATAGAAGCGTTAAAAATATCCGAAGTAATAAGCCATGTTGACTTGGCCAAGGCGCGGGGTGAAAAGGTTGGTTTCATTCCGACCATGGGCGCCTTGCATAGTGGACACATTTCATTAGTAAACAAGGCATTAACCGAATGTGATTGGGTCGTTTCAAGCATTTTTGTGAACCCTACCCAATTTAACGACCCGAAAGACCTGCTTCACTACCCAAGAACACCCGAAAGTGATTGTATTTTATTGGAACAAGCTGGATGCCACCTGCTTTTCAATCCAAGTGTGTCTGAAATTTACCCAGAGGGACTCGTTTCGCCCGATTTTGAATTCGGCAACCTGGAAAAAGTCATGGAAGGTGCACACAGACCAGGCCATTTCAAAGGGGTTGCGACAGTCGTCTTCCGATTGTTTGATATCGTAAAACCAGATGTCGCCTATTTCGGCGAAAAGGATTTCCAACAATTGGCCATTATCAGATCCATGGTTCAGCAGGCCAACCTACCCATCCGCATAGCCGGTTGTGAAACCATCCGTGAGCCGGATGGATTGGCCATGAGTTCACGGAATGTCAGGCTCTCTGTCGATGAACGCAATGCGGCACCAATCATATTTCAGAACTTGTCAAAAGCCAAAGAGTTGATTGAAGCGAAAGGTATGGAGGGTGCGAAAACCGAAATTATAAAGACAATTGAAGCTTCCGGACTTTTTAGAGTGGAGTATCTTGAGATTTCTGATGCCAACTCCTTGCAGCCCGTGGCATCTATTTCCGAAGAAAACAGGCCCAGGGTTTTCATAGCTGTTAAAGCCTCAACCACAAGGCTTATCGACAACATGGAACTATTGTGATTGGCACGCCAAAACCAATTTAAACCATAACTTTGTGCCGATGGAAATACAAATTCTTAAATCCAAAATTCATCGCGCCAAGGTCACACAGGCTGAGCTGCATTATGTGGGCAGCATCACATTGGACGAGGCCCTTATGGAAGCTGCCAATTTGATTGAAAACGAAATGGTGCATGTTTTAAATATCAACAACGGAGAACGTTTTGAAACGTATGTGATACGAGGCGAGCGAAACAGTGGAACAGTTTGCCTGAACGGTCCTGCTGCAAGAAAGGTTCAGGTTGGCGATGTTATCATTGTTGTTTCTTACGCTACCATGGATTTTGAAAAGGCAAAGTCTTTTAAGCCTGCATTGGCATTCCCCGACGACAACAACCGTGTGATATAAAATCAGCTCGTTGAAAAACCTGAAAGTCGCCGTCAAATATCTGCTGTTTTTGGCCGCAGGGTTGGGCTTGTTGTGGTTGGCATTCCGAAATGAAAACGTTGGAGATGTAATACACCGAATGCGGGTAGCTAATCCGTTTTGGCTCACCATTTCCATATTGATTGCAATAGTTGCTCTGGTTAGCAGAGCGGTACGCTGGAAAATATTGATTGAACCCATGGGCCACTCGCCGCGTACAACAAACACCTTTTATGCTTTACTTGTTGGATATCTGGCAAACCTTGCCATACCTAGAATTGGTGAGATTACGCGTTGTGCTTCCCTAAATAAATCAGAAAAAGTTCCTTTCAGTGGACTTGTTGGCACCGTTATAGTGGAGCGGGCCATCGATGTGATCATGCTGCTTTTTTGCATGTTAATTGTGGC
>JBJTQS010000011.1:0-7128 GCA_046075765.1 Bacteroidota bacterium | reverse complement strand
CATAAAAGAAAAACCCATCGTTTACGAGGGGCCTTTCAAACGGGGGGTAGGTTAACTGCTGTTCTTGTTGTGTTTTTCTTTATTGTCCGAGATAAGTCTTCAGTATTTTACTTCTTGAAGTGTGCTTAAGGCGACGGATGGCTTTCTCTTTTATCTGGCGAACCCTTTCGCGTGTAAGCTCAAACCGCTCTCCAATCTCTTCCAATGTGAGGGAGGAATTGCTTTCTGTTGCTAAACCATAGTATAATCGAATTACGTCTGCTTCCCTTGGACTCAAGGTTCCCAATGCACGCTCAATTTCGCGACGCAGAGACTCACTAATCAATCCTATCTCTGGCGAATGGATATCCTCGCCTGGGATTAAATCCAATAAGTTGCCGTCTTCACCTTGTAAGAAAGGAGCGTCCATTGACACGTGGCGGCCGGAGCTGCGCATGGTGTCTACTATGTCTTGACTTGGGATTTGCAAGACCTGAGAGATTTCATCATTGGTTGGCTCGCGTTCGAAATCCTGCTCCAATTGTGAGAATGTCTTGTTGATTTTATTGATGAATCCGATTTTATTCAAAGGCAATCGTACTATGCGTGATTGTTCAGCCAAGGCCTGAAGAATGGATTGACGAATCCACCATACTGCGTAAGAAATGAATTTAAATCCGCGTGTTTCATCAAATCGCTGTGCAGCTTTGATAAGGCCAAGGTTTCCTTCGTTGATCAAGTCACCCAAAGTGAGCCCCTGGTTTTGATATTGTTTGGCAACAGATACCACAAAGCGAAGATTCGCTTTGGTAAGTGTCTCCAACGCCTTCTGGTCGCCCTCTTTTATGCGCGTAGCAAGGTCAACTTCTTGTTCGGAGGTCAACAGCGACAGCTTGCTGATTTCTTGCAAATACTTGTCGAGCGACTGCGTTTCACGGTTTGTAACCTGCTTGGTAATTTTTAATTGTCTCATGTTAAGTAATGGTTGCTATGTTGGTTTTGGGTCCTTTAACTTGTTGACCCAAACCTTGTTGCAGTATTACTTCAATCGGTTTTGTAAGAAAATCCCGGAAAATGAACGTTTTTTGAGCGGAAACAACCCCTATTAGGGTAAAATCGACACTTATCAACCGATTTTCTTACGTGTATAGACAATTGTTGAAAGCAAGGTTTTCAGTGAAATCAGCGCATTTTGCTTGAGAATATGACCTAAATGAGGTTTTAGAGTACCTCAAATCAATAACTCAGTAGTCAAAAATGAAAAAGCCCCGCCAAGTGGCAGGGCTTCATACATTAATAAGTCTTTATTAATTGTCGGTTGGCGCCTTACGCTGAGGCTTCGAGCCTTCTGGGCGTGAATCACCTTGATCACCAGAACGCTCTGGCTTTGGCAATAGGGCTTTGCGTGACAACTTAAGCTTTTTGGTCTTTTGGTCGATATCGATCAACTTCACCTTCACAATATCTCCCTCTTTAAATATACCGTCCATACTCTCCAGCCTATCCCATGAGATCTCTGAGATATGTAACAGACCGTCTTTTCCTGGAAGTATCTCTACAAATGCACCGTATGCCATTATTGAGCGAATCTTACCATCATAAATATCTCCAATCTCAGGTACTGCTACGATGGCCTTGATGCGACGCTTAGCTTCTTCTATAGAAGGCTTGTCTGCTGATGCAATTTCCACATAACCTTTTCCATCTTTCTCTTCGATGCTGATGGTGGCTCCGGTCTCGCGCTGCATTTCTTGGATGATCTTACCGCCGGGTCCTATAACCGCGCCGATGAATTCCTTATCGATGATGATGGTTTCAATGCGAGGTGCATGTGGCTTGTAATCGTCGGCAGGTGCTGCAATGGTCTTATCCATCTCATTCAAGATATGCACACGACCATCCTTGGCCTGTTTAAGGGCCTGTAACATAATATCATATGGAAGGCCATCAACTTTCAAATCCATCTGGGTAGCGCAAATGCCTTTGCGAGTTCCAGTAACTTTGAAATCCATATCGCCTAAGTGGTCTTCATCCCCTAGGATATCAGACAACACCGCAAATCGTTTGCCGTCGGTAATCAAACCCATGGCAATACCGCTGATTGAGCTTTTCATTTTAACACCGGCATCCATCAGCGCAAGCGAACCAGCGCAAACAGTTGCCATGGAAGATGATCCGTTAGATTCGAGGATATCGGAAACTACACGGATGGTGTAAGGACAATCTTCTGCACCAGGCAATACTTTCTTAATAGAGCGCATCGCCAGATTACCATGTCCAACTTCGCGACGACCCAATCCTCGGTTTGGTTTTACCTCACCGGTAGAGAATCCGGGGAAATTGTAATGAAGCAAAAATTTGTTCATGCCGAAGAACATGGCACCATCGATGATTTGCTCATCTTGCTTGGAGCCCAAAGTAACCGTGGTGAGAGATTGTGTTTCGCCACGAGTGAAGATAGCCGAACCATGCGTAGAAGGTAGGTAACCGATTTCAGTCCAAATGGGTCGGATTTGGGTTGTTGTCCTGCCATCCAAACGCTTCATGGTATCGAGCATCATGGTACGAACCGCTTCCTTCTCTACATCGTGGAAGTATCGGTTGACGAGGCCTTCTTTTTGGCTGAGCTCTTCTGGACTCAGTGAGGCTTTGAATTCGTCAACAATGGCGTTGAATCCTTCGCGGCGTGCTGATTTGTTATCATTGCCTTTAGCGGCAAAATCATAAGTCTTTTGGTAAGTAGCCTCACGAACACGTGCACGAAGCTCTTCATCGTGGGTTTCATGATTGTACTCACGCTTTGGAGTGTTACCAGCCATCTCACGGAATTCAAGCTGGGCTTGGCATTGTTGTTTGATAGCTTCGTGAGCAAATTTGATGGCTTCAACCATTTCCTCTTCGGAAACTTCGCTCATCTCTCCCTCAACCATCACCACGTCCTTCATACTTCCGGCAACGATCATGTCGATGTCGGCCTTCTCGGTTTCAGAAATGGTCGGATTGATTTTCAAAACACCATCAATACGGCCAACTCGAACTTCGGAGATTGGTCCATTGAATGGGATATCAGAAATAGTGAGTGCCGCCGATGCAGCCAAACCAGCCAATGCATCAGGTGCAATGTCTTTGTCTGCTGAAATAAGTGAAATCATCACCTGCGTGTCAGAATGGTAATCATCTGGGAAGAGCGGACGAAGTGCACGATCTACGAGACGGGAGATAAGGATTTCGTATTCCGACAAACGCGCTTCACGCTTGAAGAAACCTCCAGGGAACCGTCCGGTGGCAGCATATTTTTCTTGGTAGTCAACCGACAAAGGAAGGAAATCAACGCCATCCTTTGCCTTGGGGTTAGATACAACGGTGGCCAACAACATGCAGTTGCCCATGCGAACAACAACGGATCCATCGGCTTGTTTGGCAAGCTTGCCTGTTTCCAAGGTGATGGTGCGACCATCGGCAAGCTGAAAAGTTTTGGTAATCGGGTTTAGTGACATAGTGCTCTTTCTTTTTTACATCTTTAACATCAATTGTGCAGAAACGAAAAAAGGCAATGCGAAGATTGCCTTATATTTTCGGTCTATGAAATCATGGATTACTTTCGGATTCCTAGTTCGCCGATGATTTTGCGATAACGAGTGATATCGGTCTTCATCAGGAAATCCAAAAGGCTGCGGCGCTTACCTACGAGTTTGATTAGCGAACGCTGTGTGGAATAATCCTTCTTTTGGGATTTTAAATGGTCTGTAAGCGAGTTGATACGCTCTGTGAACATGGCAATCTGTGCTTCAGCTGATCCAGTATTGGATGCTGCGCTTCCGAATTTGGAGAAGATTGCTTTTTTGGCCTCTGAACTGAGTTGCATCTTGGGTACTTAGTTGATAATGAATTTTTAAAACGGACTGCAAAGATAACAAAAGCCTACTCTTCAGCCAAGTATTTTCTCAAATCAAACACCAAAAAAGGTTAAAATCTGAGAGGTATTGGTTTTCAGCTCTTTACGATTTACGATGCGATCCAAAAAGCCATGTTCTAATACAAATTCAGACGTTTGGAACCCTTTTGGGAGGTCTTTGCCGATGGTTTCTTTCACCACCCGCGGACCAGCAAAGGCAATTAGCGCCCCAGGTTCGGCAATATTCAAATCTCCCAACATGGCAAATGAGGCGGTTACACCTCCAGTGGTTGGATCAGTAAGTAAGGAGATGTATGGTAATTTGGCTTCGGATAGTTGAGTGAGCTTGGCGGATGTTTTTGCCATCTGCATCAAAGAGAATGCGGCCTCCATCATTCGGGCACCTCCCGATTTGGATATGATCATTAAAGGCAACCTTTTTTCAATACAGATATCAATGGCACGGGCAATTTTTTCTCCCATCACAGATCCCATAGAACCACCAATGAATTTGAAGTCCATGCAACAAATCATCAACGGGTGACCATTCACCAATCCGGAGGCTGATCGGATAGCGTCTTTCAATCCGGTTTTTGAGATGGAGTCCTTGAGTCGATCGGTGTACTTCTTGGTGTCTGCGAAGTGCAACGGATCGGCAGCAGATAGGTTGGCATTGTATTCGGTGAACTGGCCCCCGTCGAACAAGATTGAAAAATACTCTTCGGAACCAATGCGATCGTGGAAGTCGCACTTGTTGCAAACATACATGTTGGCAACATGCTCTTCCGTTGGTACAATGGCGTTGCATGAAGAACATTTGTGCCATAGTCCCTCAGGAGTTTCTTTTTTCTCCTTGGTGGAAGTGGTAATCCCTTCCTTGATGCGCTTAAACCACGACATGTTTTTTTGTTTTGACTTATGCTACTGTAATCTCCGGATTCAGGTAAACATCCTGAATGGCGTTCAATAATTCGATACCTTCTTTGAGTGGTTTTTGGAATGATTTCCTTCCGGAAATCAGACCTTGTCCGCCTGCTCTTTTATTGATTACGGCAGTGGCTACTGCTTCAGCCAAATCGGTGGCGCCTTTGGATTCTCCGCCTGAGTTAATCAGACCGGCTCGTCCCATGTAACAATTCACCACCTGATAACGGGTCAGGTCGATAGGGTGATCCGTGGTGAGTGTTTCGTAAACTTTCTTGTGTGTTTTTCCGAAAGCAATTGCATTGTAGCCACCGTTGTTGGTTGGTAGCTTTTGCTTGATGATATCAGCTTGAATGGTAACACCTAAATGGTTGGCCTGAGAGGTAAGGTCGGAGGCGGTATGGTAATCAACTCCATCTTTCTTGAATCCACTATTGCGCAAGTAGCACCATAATATGGTAGCCATTCCCAATTCGTGAGCGCGCTCGAAAGCCTCTGCAACCTCAACAATCTGCCTGGACGATTCGGCCGAACCGAAATAAATGGTAGCACCCACTGCTGCCGCTCCCATCTCAGCAGCTTCATCAACACTTCCGAACATGATTTGATCGAACTTGTTGGGGTAGGAGAGGAACTCGTTATGGTTGATCTTTACAACAAAAGGAATCTTATGTGCATACTTGCGGCTTACAGAAGCCAACACGCCATAGGTGGAGGCTACAGCATTGCATCCGCCTTCAATGGCAAGTTTCACGATATTCTCAGGATCAAAATAAGCAGGGTTGGGAGCGAAGGAGGCACCAGCTGAGTGCTCGATTCCTTGATCTACTGGTAAAATGGATACATAGCCTGTACCTGACAAACGACCGGTGTTATAGATGCGTTGGATGTTTGCCAAAACACGGTTGTTACGGTTTGAAGGGGCAAAAACACGGTCAACGAAATCTGCACCAGGCAGGTGCAAGAGTTCTTTGGAGACGGTGTTACACTGATGCTCTAACAGGTATTTAGACTGATCGCCGAGTAGTTCCTGAATCCTCGAAGTAGAAAGCATAAAACAAGGTTTTTAATGGGATGTCAAAAATAGTTAATTCCAACCAATGACGGCTATGTGTTGATTATCAAATGGTAAGGTGTTTTGTTGGTTTCTTAACGCCGGAAACTTTAACTGCCTTTTAAAAGAAGTCAGAAGGGGTAACCGATTCCGAAATTGTAATTCACAGTGTTGAATCGTGCCTTGCCAATAACCCATCTTTGGTCCACCGTTTCAGATGGGTCGCGCACTGGCACACCGGCATCCATTCGGAAAATGAAGAAACTGAAATCGAATCGGAAGCCGAGTCCTGTTCCTACGGCCAGCTCATCCACGAAAGTGTTAAACTTAAGCTGCCCCCCAGGTTGCTTTTCGCTTTCGCGGATGTTCCAAATGTTACCTGCATCGATGAAGAACGCGCCTTCCAGAATCCTGAAAACATCAAATCGATATTCAATGTTGGCATTCAGTTTCATATCACCCAATTGCTCTGCAGGCAAATCAGCTGTTCTGATGAATGAGCCCGGTCCCACCGTGCGGGCCCTGAAGGCACGAATGTCGTTCACGCCGCCTGCAGAGAACGTACGCTCATAAGGCATCTGCTTTGAATTCAAGTAGGCATAACCTGCTCCAGCGTTGATTCGATAAACAAGAGACGAGTTTTCGGAAAAGACTTGATAGTAACGAATGTCGATGTCAGGTCTCACATATTGCGAGTATTCAATCTTTGCCAACTTGAAGATGGATGAGTCGCTATAATTAGTGGTTGTTAATCGGTTGTATAATCGCGTTGAATTTCCAGCCACCTCGAAATTGAAACGCAGGTACATGAAGTTTTTCAACTTATTTGCCTCCTGAGTATTGTATAAGTAGGTGTATCTTCCCCCGGTAATAATATACTTGCGATAGTAATTGATCAGTTTTGGATCGCCTGTTGCCTCTAAACGACCAATAAAACGATCACCCAGTTGGAAGTCCGACACATTGATTTCAGCGGGGTATATGATGTGCCGCTTTTGGCGGGTTTCTCGATATTCCAAGCCCATGGATAACAACATCAGATTACGAACATATTCTGGTCTTACTTGGTAATTGTAATTGACACTGAATACCGTGGTTGGGTTGGCCGAGCGGTTTTTATTATATCGTGATGCAGGCCAGATGAAGCGCGGGATTCGAAAATTGACCTCCGGTCCGATTTCAAACGTGTTTAGCAACAATGCCTTTTCCTGTCCAGTAACCTCATCCAAGAAGTTCGGTACAGATTCACCCTTTGCTACCAGTCGGAACTCCAATG
>JBJTQS010000010.1:0-4793 GCA_046075765.1 Bacteroidota bacterium | reverse complement strand
GGAGGCAGTAGCAGGAGGCAGTAGCAGGAGGCAGTAGCGGGAAGCAGTAGCAGCGCCGACCTGTGCTTTTCACAGATAACTTGTTATTTGTTATTTGTTACTTGTCACATGTCACTTATTACTTGTCACCCTTCGTCCGATAACTATCGGACAGGCTCAGGGCGGCGCATGTCACTTTTCAAATCCCAATCCTATCTATCAACTTCACCCAGGCTCGTTGCATATCGCCTTCGGTTCTTTTACGGGATGCTTGATCACAAAAAATCGCTCCGTTTTTCTTGTAAATGTGCCAATAGAAAAAGAATGTGTCTTCCGGATTATTGGTGTCGTAATTGATTCTTCCGAATTTGGCACTGTATAGATTCAATGCACCTTCCGAAGATGGCACTACAAACCACACGCCATCGCTGAACCACAAGGCCGTTTCCACGTCGCGACTCATCAGCCCGTTTAGCATGTGACTATTCCTAGGATAGGAAACCCACTCGATTGGCATCTCAGGTTTTAGATAGGAGTACTCGGCAAAGCGCACCGAATCATCATCATAAGCCTGGGCACTCCAAAGAATGGAATTGAATATGGTTGGAGTGGCATTCAATTCCACGTTTTCAATTCCCTTCTTTTCCAAGTCAGCCAGGAAAATCTGGTGTGCTTGATATTTCAATGCTAATGTGATCAGCATATAGAGGCTACTGACAGCAATTCCGCTCCAGACTAATCGTTGCCTCAGATAAGATGTTCGATTGATGAACATGGCGGCAAGCAGCAGCAAAAGAAAAGGAACCGTGTACAAAGGATCCACCACAGCAATATTGTTGAAAGCTACTTGATAGTCGGTAAATGGAAGCAATAACCTTGTGCCATAAGTGGTAAAGCAATCCAACAACGCATGTGTGAACAAGGTCAAGAACCAGAACAAATACCAGCGCTTGAAGGAACGAACCCCATCTGAAACTTTTGCGCCCCACCAAGCCAGTGGAATGGCTAAAACCAAATGGGTGAAAACGGAGTGGGAATAGCCCCTATGAACTCGTAAATGGCCAACTGCATTGGAGTCAAAAAAATTGTAAATGACATCCAAATCCGGAATCGTCCCACCTATGGCACCAAGCAGCATGGCTTTATTGCCCAACTTCTTTCCAAGAAGGACCTCACCTACTGCAGCGCCCAGTACGATTTGCGTTAATGAATCCATTTTGGCGCGAATTTGGTCTTTTTAAACCAATTCAATAGCCGATATTGGCAAAATCAGAAATCGAAAATGTCGTCGAGGAAATTCTTCTTTTTCTTTTTGTAGCCATGCTTATATGGGTCGTGGCTGGGGTAGTGTTGGGGCGGCATTGGAGGTTGTGATGGAGCTGAAGCAGCCATATTATCGCTTGCCGCTTGGGCGGAACGCTCGATGATCTTATCAAGCTCACCACGATCCAACCATACTCCTCGACACTGTGGACAATAATCAATTTCAACGCCGCTTCGTTCGGTCATAACAAGAGGCACTTGGCAGTTTGGACATTTCATTTTTTAGTGGATAAATAATATCTAAAGCAAACCAATAAGTCACTGATAGGTTAACCTTCACGGAAAAATAAAACTTCCTTTCGATAAATAAATGACGGTTTCATTACCGACCACTTACATATAGATGTTGGAACCAGGTCCCAGAGGCAAACCTATCAACACCCATATTATAAGCAATATGGTCCAACAAATCAGGAATGTGATGGAATATGGAATCATGGTAGAAACTACCGTCCCGATTCCGGCATTTTTATCATATCGCTGTATGAAAGCAATGATTAAAGCGAAATACGACATCATGGGGGAGATAACATTGGTGACACTATCTCCGATGCGATAGGCGACTTGTGTATATTCTGGCGTGTATCCCAACAACATGAACATAGGGATAAACACCGGAGCCATGATTGCCCATTTTGCAGATGCGCTTCCCATTACCAAGTTGATCAAGGCAGAAACCAGAATAAAAGCGATCATCAAGGGGATTCCATCCGCACCGATGCTTTGCAAAAACTGAGCTCCCTTGATGGCAGAAATAATACCGAGATTGGTCCAGTTGAAAAAGGCCACGAACTGTGCTGCGAAAAACACAAGCACTATATATGAACCTAAAGTTTCCATCGATTTAGACATGCCTTTCATCACATCGGCGTCGCTTTTGATGGTCTTGGCACCAATACCGTATGCAATACCTGCAATAGCAGCAGCAAAGAAAATTATCACTACCACGCCACTCATGAATGGTGATTTCAAAATGCTTCCGGTGCCCACTTCGCGCAGAAAACCATCTTGTGGTAACAATCCTGCTACTATCAAACCCACAATCGCCAACACCGCGACGCCTGCATATTTCACACCTCGTTTTTCATCGGCGGAGAGCCTTTGAAGCTCGTCAGCTTTTTCACTTCCTGTATAGGTTCCCAACCTGGGCTCTACAATTTTTTCCGTAACCCAAGTACCTATAACCGTGATGAAAAAAGTAGATGCAGCCATGAAATAATAATTACAGGCAGGGTTGACTTCGTATCCAGGCTGAATGATTCTTGCTGCTTCCTGGGAAAGACCGGCAAGCAAAGGGTCGATAGTCCCTATCAAGAGATTGGCGCTGTATCCACCTGCAACTCCAGCGAAAGCTGCCGCTAAACCTGCAATGGGATGTCTGCCAACTGAAAGAAATATCACCGCCGACAAAGGAACCAACAACACATAGCCAACCTCGCTTGCTGCGTTCGACATCACACCGCAAAAAACAATTACCACGGTTAGCAATTTCTTGGGTGAGTTCAATACCAACATCCGTAAAAGAGAGCCTATTAAACCAGACCCTTCAGCGATGCCGATTCCCAACAAAGCAACCAATACGGTTCCAAGCGGAGCAAAACCAGTGAAATTGGTAACCAGTTTGGTAAGGATCATGTGCAAGCCCTCTACTGAGAGCAAATTGAAAGCGGTAATCTGCTCACCAGTTCCGGGATGTTTTACGGATAGTCCACTTAAACTAACTAACCATGAAACCACCATCACCAGTAAACACATGATGGCGAACAAAGTGGCCGGATGAGGAAGCGCATTTCCTACGCGTTCAACAACGCTGAGGAACCTATCGCTCCAATTCTTTTTAGGTATGGAAGTTTCGGTCATATTGTTTTATAGGAAGTGTGGTTGATCATACAAATCTAAAAAGTAAAAGCCATCAATTTCGATTGAACACTGAATTTGACAGGAATTTGAAAGTCATAATCCTAACCGCTGTCAAAGACGAATCATAAACAATGACACAAGCTAGCATTCAGTTATCGGGTCTCTCTGTTTCTTAGCCCACCTATGCAAAAGCTTCGGCGGCAAAAGCTGTCCAACTAGGATGTGTTCATAATCAACAAATTGTAAAGTAAAAAGCATAAAAAAGCCTTCAAATCAAGATTTTCATTCTGTCCGACAAGGCCGGTGCAAATGCCTGATTAAGTTATATTTCGACTACACTTTGACTAATTTTTCGGAAGTTTAGACTAATTAAGGAGGATTAGCCTAATTGTCATAGATTAAAAGAAAGACCCAGGATTAGTTCCCAAATATGGAACTTTTTAGTAAATTTGCAATGTGAGGGTAATAGTTAAAAAAGCACTTCGAATCTTTTGGGCAAAGCATAAAGACTGTGAACAACAGCTTAAGGCTTATTTCAAGGAGGCTGAAGATGCTAACTGGAAAAATCCAGGAGAAATAAAAGCAGATTATCCCACTGCAAGTATTCTTGAAGATAATCGGGTAGTGTTTAATATAAAGGGTAACAGATATCGTTTAGTTGTTAAAATAAATTACTCGTATAAAATTGTGTGGATTCGATTTATTGGAACTCATGCTGCGTATGAAAATATTGATTCAACAAAAATTTAATAAAATGAATTGGAAAGTAATAAAAACAGAAAAAGAATATCAGGTTGCAATAAGAAGACTTGAAGAAATATTCGATTCCAAAAAAGGTACTGAGAAGGGTGACGAGCTGGAATTACTTTCTCTGTTGATAGATAATTATGAGAAAGAAAAATTTCCCATAGACCTTCCGGATCCGATTGAAGCTATTAAATTCAGAATGGAACAACTTGGATATAACCAAAAAGACTTATCCAATGTAATCGGATTGAAAAGCCGTGTCAGCGAAATCCTGAACAGAAAGCGAAAACTCACATTGGATATGATTCGTAAATTAAACGAAGCACTGGGAATTCCGACTGAAGTTTTAGTGAGAGAATATTAAAATTAAATACAAAAAAAGCCCCACATTTCTGTGAGGCTTCTCGTTGTCCGACTAGGATTCGAACCTAGAAAGGCAGAACCAAAATCTGCAGTGTTGCCATTACACCATCGGACAATCACCGTTGGATTTCTCCAAGGGACTGCAAAAGTAATACAAATACTCTAAAAATCCGAGCCCTTTTTATCTTGGTTTCTGATTGGCAGTAGGGTATTCGAAAAAACCGATTGATTCACAAAGTATTATAAACCAACTATTTAACCTATCGAATTAAATAATTCAGCCTGCTTCAGTTCAAATAGAACCCGTACCACATGATACCTGGAAACCGATCCGTCTTTGGATTGCTTCAAGTGCCCTTCTTGTATCAGTTGCTGCACCTTTCTAACAGGGAAATCTAATAGCGTAGCGGCCTCCTCCAACGAAACATGTAGGTTTCGCTGTTTCTCTTCACGAAGTCTTTTCCAAGAAACGGCGCCAGCAGGAGTCGAAGATGACCTGCGACTCCATTTTGATGTCCGGG
>JBJTQS010000009.1:0-10919 GCA_046075765.1 Bacteroidota bacterium | reverse complement strand
TGCGCCTTCAATACCAAGTAAAGGGAATAACCCATCAATAAATACAAAAATGTCCATACCGGACCGAAAACCCAGCTGGGCGGGTTAAACGAAGGCTTGTTGATGGAGAAATACCAATCATTCACTCCCGCAGCAGATAGGTAACCCGAAAAACCGCCAATCGCCAAAGGAATCAAAAGACAGAATAAGAGTCGCATTGCTATTGCATTTTTTGTTTAAAAGTAAAGATAGACCGATTCGCTAAGATTTGCGACTATTTAATCAACACTTTTCGCATGTATGATGCGTCTCCGCAGTTGACTTTTATCAAATAAACGCCAGCGGCCATGCCCGACAAATCAATCTGAAAGGATGTGTTCATATCTCCAATCTTGTTCTCATATACCTTTGCTCCGGTGAAATCATAAACATTAACAGTTCCAACTTGCTGTCCGTTCAAAGGTGATTCGATTCGAACATGCACAATGCCCGATGATGGATTTGGAAATACATTCATTGCATTAGCACCTACTTCTTGTTGCTCTACACCCGAAGGACCACCGTTGAAGAACGCTTCGAACAATGTAGCTGTAGGTATGTTCAACTGAATAGATATGTTGGTATCTACTACAATGGGACCCGATCCCGTAATCTCCCAATGTGAAAAGGTGTATCCAGGATTGGGAAGTGCAGTAATGCGCACCGGATTGCCATTAAAATAAACGCCCGTCCACGGAAGTGAATCCGGTACAATGGTACTGATGCGAATCTTACCTGCACCCATCGGCTCCACATCCAATGTAACATCCACTTGCCCGAGCAATGAAAAATTGTTCTGGATGTCATTACGCACCTCGCCTGTTCGCACTCCATATTCCGAGAGCAGGGTTTGGTGATTGTTTTGGAATGAAGCCATCTGACCATTGATATTGTTAGGATCTCCCCAACGCATGTATTCCCTGGGCATCTCAATGGCGGTTTGGTTGAACATACTATTGGCTACCGACTCCAACCGTGTGTACTGGTAGGATGTGTTCATCAAATCCGCATAGCGATTGATGAAGTAATTCCTGTATCGCGGATTCTGAATGCTCTTCAAGAAAACATTGATGAACGGGTTATCGGGATTGGCACCTAAAACATATCCAATATGATCATCGAAAGCATTGGAGAAACCGAATGGGTTCATGGAGCCTTCCAAATCGATCAGGCAAAAGCGCCATCTGAACCCGGAAGTGTTGGAACGGTAGATCTTGATATTGTTTTGTGGCCAATCAACATTGCCAACATATGTTTCACCGATGATGTAGTCGGTATAATATTGCAAATCGAAATAGTTATCTGCTGCATTCCAATAGCCCGTGTCTGCAGGATTCAGCGTATTGAATGCATTATAATCCACATAAAATGAATCCACAGAACCCTCAACGGCACGCAACACATAATAATTCCACGCACTCAATGAAAGAAGGTCAAGCGAATCGCCATCAGCACCCTCCTGCTCTTCAAAATATTCGGAATCGAATTTCTCACGCAGCTCATACAATCCAAAATATGCACCATTGATGTAAACGGTAACTGGTCGCCAAGCCGAATAATAATTATAAGTTTCGGCGCCCATGTTTTCAAGATGAGCGGCATCCTTGAAAGGCAAGCTCAGGAAATAATTACTGCCATTGCGCAGATACAATTTACTGTATTTGGTCCGGTTGGGCCGATTGGGAATGATCGGATAATTCACGGGGCCAGCTCCGAGAACTGGGTGGTCGAGCTCAACGCGGAAAGATCTCTGCGGTTGTGAGCGACTTCCTCCTAAACCACCATCTACTTGCATACCTGCCTGCTGGGAAAACACCAATTGGTTCAATGTATCGAAGTACTCAACATATGCTGACCGCTCCCAGTCAAATTGCCAGTTGTCGAAAATACCATTGGCACCGTACAGATTTTGCGGATCTGTTATGACCGAAAGAACAGGTGTGGCATGGCTGACTCCAAAGAAACAAGTAGCAGCAGCAACCGTACTGGGCAAGGATGTACTGGAAAATGCCCTGGCTTTGATCGCACTGGAAAAGAACAACGAAATCGGTGTTCCATTGTAAATGGTTGAATTGGGCTTGGGATCACTGCCATCTAATGTATAGCGGATAACGCTGCCCGTTCCGTTCGGATTAACCATAGAGACCGTTTGCGGAGCATTGAAAAAGCCTGAAGTGATATTGATCGTAGGAGGCAATAGATAGCTGCTATATGCAACTAACATATTGTTTGAAGCCCCCGGTGAACCACCTTGGAATAAGACCGCAGGTGCATTCACATTGGCATTCGGAAAATACCCAGTGCTTATATCGGGCTGCTCTGTGCTTACAAGCAAATTGCTTTTGAGCACTTGGGCCGTATCGTATAAGTAAACGAATTCGCCGGCTTTGTCGATCTTGAAGTTGGTATGCAAACGCAAGTTTGTATCAACCGCCTCGAATACAGTGTTCACCTCATTGTAGGGTACCAGCTTCATCGAAAAATCAATGTATTGATAAACGGTTCCCGGATCGGTTCCTGCCACATCGAATGCCAAATCCGTTATCGGACCGGGTTGCAGTCCGGCTGCGATGAGCTCTGCAGCAGGAAAAATCATTTGGTTTTTGGCCGACCAATACCAATTACCATAAGGTGCAGGATAATCGTAAGGAGAATTTTGGATGGCACCTGTACCGATTATGGTATTGTTGAGTTTGATATTAGGCCTTAGTTGTGCCCTGAATCCATATGGAGCTTGGCAGGAGGCTTCACTTCCATCGTTGAATGCCAAAAGCGTGGAGTTATATGTTGTGGATGATTGATTGAATACGGAGTTGGTGGTATATCCAATTCTATAGGAACATACATTGATGAGAATCGATGAAACACCATCCCAAATGAAAGGGGTGTTAAACACATGTTGATTCCATCCAACTGTGGGATTGTAGTTGGATTCGGTAAGCACATTTACAAATCCAGCCAACGGCTTCCGGTTTTTGCCACTGCAAAAAACAACCAGGTATTGGTTGGGTAACATCTGTATATTGGGGAAAGTCCATTTAGCTGGAACAGCTGGATCATCTGTAAGGGAATAGTTGAGTAGCTGAACCGTATCGGTTCCCGCATTGTAGATTTCAATCCAATCGGGATAATCCCCGTTCTCATCCGCAATAGCGGCATAGTTTCTATTGGACCCTTCATTGATGACCAATTGAGCGTGAATCACACCAGGCAGAAGGCATAGAAGAAAGTTTACGGTAATGGACTTGAGGAGTCTGCTTAAAAACATATCGTTGGTTTAAATAAATTAATCCGAATCAACCGCAATAATGTGATTCGGTTTAAAAGTACTGAAATGAGGCTTAGATAAATAACTAAGTTGGCGAACAGGCTCTTCATTTCCGCCAAACCATGATTTCATCTGCAAAAATCCACGATGGCTTACCAGCCCCAGGGTGGCCTGTTGGACATACATAATCGCCTTTGGTGCGTATGCGAACGAAACGAGCTACTATATTTAGGTTTTGGAATGAGATATCTTCTATCCTTTGCAATGCGAGGTTCGATGATTTCACAAGACTTGGCGACTGTTTGGTTAAAATCTGGAAAACAAGTCCGTCTCTTGAGTAGGCAAGCTCCACCTCGTCGGGCATGAATATCCAACTGGACGGCGCTTCAAGAAAACCGATGGCTACTTTGCTCAGCGTATCGGGAATACCCAAGTCGATGGTGATATCCAATCCCGTTCCGTAGTATCCCTGCCAAAATCCATCCGTGTAATCGATGCTTCCTCTTAACCCATCGTTCAGCGCTGTAGGTCCCGATGCGGGATATTGCTCATTGAAGGGTGTGTAGCGTTTTACTCCTTTGCCTACAGCCATGTGGCTGATTCTATTTTCTCCGATCATCGGCCTTGCAGCAAATATCCGATTGAATTTGAGTGCGTTGGTTTTGTATCTGTTCTTCTCTAAATCATTTGAGGCGCTTGCATTCGCATCGTTTACCGGCTCCAATATCATGAAAAAGCCTCCACCGGGTAACATGTTGATGGGAATCGAATCGTTTTTCGAAACGCGAAATATGGTGGAGCCATAAATCTGCTTCACAGAATCCATATTGGATGTGGGAACATCATGTATCAAAGCAGCCTTGTAGTTAATGCCGTCATTCAGAAACGATAGCGACGCCTGAAAAGATGCCGAACCGTTGCCAGTGAGAGCAGCCACCACCCAGTTATCACCATCCTTACGAGCAACAGCCAGATGCTTCCCCGGAAGGGCAGCCAACGCGATAGTGGAATCCCATTGTGCATGGATATGTTTCAAAGTTGGTAGCAACGGATGCCGATCATAGTTTTCAACCATGTCGGCAAACATGAGCATTGGACTGTTGAACACAACGCATTGCGCAAGCTGGTGCGTAATCAAACTTTGGATGCGCTTATGTTCATCGGGTGAATGATTCACCTTGAAGATGCCAGGTGTGAAATCAAACGGCCCAGCCAAGCCTCTGGTGAACGGAATCGTAACTGCATGAGATGGCAACGATGCCTTGTAAGTAGCATTCCATTCGTTACCTCTCACGGCTTCTTGCGTAAGCAAGTTAGGCCAAGTGCGATCGAGTCCCGTAGGCTTGATACTTTCGTGCACATCCAAACAAATCTGGTATTTGGCTGCCAGCTCTACAACCTTTTGAAAATGCCGCACCATATACTGTCCATGATGTGGCATCCCCTTGGGGATGATTGAACCTGCATAACCCGTTTTCACATATCGAACGCCCAACTTGGAATAAAGGGAAAATGCTTCTTCCATTTGCTGCTCATATTCCGGAATGTTACCACCTGTTTCGTGATGACCGATCAATTGAATTCCCTTTGCTTTGGCATAATTGGTTACTTCGACCAGGTTGAAATCATTCGTGGGATTTAAAAAATCCTGCTTGGGCGTTTTGTCAGATGCCCATGTTTCCCAACCCTTGTTCCACCCCTCCACCAATACGCCTTCTATACCATTGGCAGCGGCAAAGTCAATATACTGCTTGGCCCGCGCGGTAGTAGCACCATGCTTAGGTCCCTCGCTCCACGTATATTTTCCGAGGTGCATGCCCCACCAGATACCTACGAAACGGATGGGCTTGATCCATGACATGTCGGTTATGGCAGATGGTTCGTTCAGGTTTTGTACCAGGTTGGAGGTGATAAGTCCTGCGGCATCTTTTTCTATAAGCATACAACGCCAAGGTGTTTGATACTCGCCTTTCGCTCTGCAGGCGATGCCGTCGGGCCATGGGTGCAAGTTCAAATCGAAAGAACCCGCTTTAGAATCGATGGGCTTCAAATACATTTCCGAGTAATCCACCAACTCCGCTTCGTGAATGGATACCCAAGTGCCGTTTTGCTTTTTTACGGTGAACGGAGTTGAAGAGGCCTTTGCGCTTGCAACGGCATCCCATCGGTATAATGATTCGTATGCGAAATCATCATAAGGTGCCCAATAACAAGAATCGGAGGATGCGAATGCGAAGGATGTATGTTCTTGCGTGATGAAAATGCTATCGTTCGAAAAGTTTTCCGGAAAGATGAATCTGAAGGCCACGCCATCATCATACGCCCTAACTATTAGTTGGACCTTGCGAGCTACTGCTTTGGGTTCTTCCTGGTTTGGAATGCGTGTTTCACGGATTTCGATGGTGGCTTCGTTGTAATGGTTCCTGATTTTACCGTTAGAGCCTGCAGGCGACGTCCAGTATTCATCAACTGTGTTGCGGGTTAAAAGCTCCATGTTCAGGTTCTCCCGAAAGTCGGGTGCATTGGCAAAAGAGAAGCCCATGGGTGCGCTGGATTGCACGATGGAACCATCTTTCGTAGTAACCGTGTAGCCTATCGCCTTGTCGACATTACTAACCTCTATCTTATTATACCCATCCGGAGATACGACTGCAATGGGTTGCGCCCACAATGGGCCGTTACAAATTGTGACAAATAAAAGAAAGAGACAACTTTTAACTCGTTTCATGTGCTAGCGCTTTATTCTCGGATAATATTTGTGATTAAGCAACCACAACAACCTGTATTTGAATGGGTTAATTTTGCTACCGCAAAGCAAACCTAATGCGTAAAATTATGTTATTGGAGGAACTACACTAATAACCACAGTTTTTATGGAGTTTCAACCCTCGTTTTGGATTTATTTCAACCTTTTTGTCTTGTTCATGTTGGCGCTTGACTTAGGCGTGTTCCATCGCAAAACGCATGAAGTAAAAGCCAAGGAGGCGCTGATTTGGTCGGGGGTGTGGATTGCATTGGCGATGATTTTTAACTGGCTTGTTTACCAATGGTTCGGCGAGACCAAAGCATTGGAATTTTTTACAGGCTATGTGATCGAAAAGGCGCTAAGTGTAGATAACATTTTCGTATTCGTACTGATCTTCACCTATTTCCAGATTCCTGCGAAATACCAGCACAAGGTGCTTTTCTGGGGCATCTTGGGAGCGCTGGTTATGCGTGTGATTTTCATTTTCGCCGGTGTTGCATTGTTGGAGAAATTCCATTGGACTATTTACATCTTCGGAGCCATTTTGATTTTCACCGGCATCCGGATGTTGAAAGACACCGACAAGAAACTTGAGCCCGAGAAAAATCCGGTGGTTAGGTTTTTTAAGAAGATCATGCCATTCAGCGACAAACTGCATGGCGACAAGTTTTTCATCCGTGAAAACGGCAAACGGACCGCCACACTACTATTCCTGGTATTGATCATCATTGAAATGACGGATTTGGTGTTTGCAGTTGACAGCATACCGGCGATTTTGGCTATAACCCAGGACCACTTCATTGTCTACACCAGCAATGTGTTTGCCATCATGGGTTTGCGCTCATTGTACTTTGCTTTGGCGCATATCATCGACCGATTTAGATATCTTGCTGTTGGACTTTCCATCATACTTATTTTTGTTGGATTGAAAATGGTGATGGTGGACATTTACAAAGTCGAGATTCATCACTCGTTGATTTTCATTATTTCAGTTCTGATTACCAGTGTAGTATTCTCCGTTTTACGGACTGGTCAAAAGAAAATCAAATAAAACTTTATCTCTTCGAAACGGTTTTCGGAAGCTTCTTTATAAATTGCATCCCGATTAGCAAACCACTTCTGTTTGTCTGGGGATATACAAAGCCTTTCGGGACCATCATACGTAAAATACTTCGAGAACCTCGACGGGCTTCGTGCAATTGCTGCTTTCGCGGTTGTTTTCGCCCATATTTCAAGTTGGTTTGAATTCCCGGACACCCTTCCTTTCAAAGCCTTGAAATTTCTTTTGTACTTCAATGGAACACATGGCGGTCGTTTCGGAGTGATATTCTTCTTTGTACTGAGTGGCTTTCTGATAACCTATCTCATGTTCATTGAAAAATCAAAAACAGGTCATTTCAAACTTGGCAAGTTCTACGTAAGGAGGGCTTTGCGCATCTGGCCACTGTATTTTTTCTCATTGATTATTGGTTTCGTTCTTTACCCAATGGCTATCGGTATTAGCGGCCCAGTCCATCATGAAAATGCCAACTGGGAATGGTATTCGCTATTTATCGCAAACTTCGATCACATTTACAACGGATTTCCTACAGCTAACATACTGGGTGTACATTGGAGCGTTTGTGTTGAAGAACAGTTTTACTTGTTATGGCCACTGGTTTTCATAGCCGCGGGATCATCCAAGCATTTCCCGTGGGTATGTATCGGTCTTGTTTTATCATCTGAAATTTTCCATGCATTGGTTGGTTCTAAAGTTCACGGAGGGGACTACCATTTCATCAGTTGTGTTCGATACCTTTCTATTGGCGGATTGTTGGCATGGTTTGCTTTTTACCATCGACCTAAATTGGAAGAGTTGCTGTCAAGAATTTCAAAACAAAAAACTCGTCTTTTTTATGCCCTATGTATTACCATAATGTTGCTCGAGATACCCATAACCATGATATTTCCCGGTTACAAAAAACTGTTTCACTTGATTCCAATGCTCTTCTTCGCATTTGTCATAGCAGAACAGAATTTTGGCAAAAACTCCTTTTTCAAAATCTCATCTATCCCCTTGTTGACATGGCTGGGAAAAATCAGCTATAGCATTTACCTGCTACACATGGTGGCAATCAACATAATATTCTTGTTGTTCACCAACTCCAGTGATTTTGTGATAGCCAAAGCAATTTCGGCAGTTCTACTTACGGTACTGATCTCGAACCTGAGCTACAAGTTCATTGAATCCCCCTTTTTAAAGCTGAAAAACAAATTCAGCTCTTAGAATATTGATGTATTTGAATGGTGACTTAATGGAGAAGCCATATAAAATCAGAAGACATGACACTCCATCGTGTCGCCATCCTTCATATAGTATAGCCGTCCATCCACCATGTCAACATCATAAATAGGGTTTTTATCCTTGCCGAGGGAAATCGTATTCAACACCTCGCCCGTTGACTTGCTTACTTGTAAAAGATTAGCTGTGCCTTTTTCTCCAGCTGCCATTATCAAATTGTAGGATGGAGTTTCAGTAGTAGCTTTAAACCGTGCTCCAGCCTTCTTGATGAAATCAGCAGCGTAGCCAGCAGCCGTTACCGATACATCTCCAAAGCCTTGCGATAAACCTGCTGCGAAATCCTTGGTTGACTTGGAAGCCGGATCCTTGACTTGAATCTGCTGTGAGGCTTGGCCGAATGCCGCGCTGTAGGTTGCAAATGCCGCGCTATAGTAGGCCGCTCTAACTGCCGAAGCTATAAGCAAAGCCTTCCTCAATCCGGAAACACAAGGAGCTTCAAAATACTTGTTAAACTTTACAGAACCATCGTAACCAATCAATGCAAGATTCTGTTCAGACTTCACAACTATTCCATCTTTCAAAAGCTCCAATCCGTTTGCACGCTCCTTACCTTTGAACTCAACAGGAGCACTGTTCATTGGTGTCAGGGTGGTTGCATTGACATCCATCTTCATCAAAATGCCCGACTTCGCATTGAAGACATAAACATTTTTATCATCGCCATTGATACAACCTGCACCACCCGGAATGGCATCTTCGAAATACCATTCGCCTGTTGTGGTGTTCAAATAGTTTACCTCTTCATTGGTTCCGATCAAAACACCGTTGGGCAGAAGCTCGGTATAGCTAACATGACCATCGATCTTAGCTGCCTTGTCGAAGGTTAGCATACCGGTTTTAGTATCTAAAGCTGCTAAGGTGCTGTTTTCCCCATTATTACTTGCAATAAGCAACCTTCCGTCTTTCAACTGAACTACTCCGGCAGCAGGTCCTTTCAAATTCACACCGTTACCTTTTTTGCCCAGCTTACCCACGCCATCGGCATATCCAAGCATATTGATGCTACCGTTAGCAGCCGAGGAAACGATCAAGCCATCGGCACATGGATAACTGATGCCCAAGGGCTGTTCTATATTCACCACTTTTGCCCATTTGTGTGAGCCGCTGGCAATATCAAAAGCCATGAAGATAGAGCTATAGGTGTAAGTAGTGGTCTTGTTGCCATTTGCATCGGTTTTGATGCTGGCCTTCTTGGATTGTCCTGCCATGATGAAGGAACCGGGGAACGAAGGAGTAGTAATCAGTTGTGTCATCAGCTCCTCACGTGTAACATTCTGAGCCACGAAACCCTCTAACATGCTCATGAAATTAGCCATCTTTGCCATTGCGGGATCTATTGGTGTTTTCCAAATCTCGGCACCTGTTGCGGCATTGAGCTTGGCAGCGAAAAACGCCGATAGGGCTATGAACTCATCCTTGCCCAAATCCTTTACAGCAGTTACAAATGTGAAGGCGCCTGACTTACTCCAAAGTTTTTTTCCACTTGCCATTTCAACCATTACCATTTCGGTGTTTTTACCACCGCCGGATGTTCCAATGACCAATATCTTGCCACTTTGGTAAAGGAAAAATTTATCGGTAACCTGTTCTAGTCCTACGGATTTTGCATTGAAAACAACCGCACCGTTATCGGGATTCATGATGCAGAAATTCTTACCATTATCGGAGCCGATAGAAATGAATGGTGAGTTGCTAATGGCTTCATAAGATGACTCGGATGCATTCATCACATCAGCAGCCACCCAAATTTCGTCGCCAGTCTGCGGATTGATGCCGACCATTCCACGAGAAGTGGACGCAACGATTTGTCCGAGTGATGTTACTTTTTGCCACAAAATCTGGGACTTCATGTCTTTGGTCCAAGCTGGACCGCCTGCGAATGCAGAATAAGTGCTTGATATCAACAAGCAAATCGAAATCAGGATTGATTTTTTCATGTTCATTTGATTTTGATGGGGCGTTGGCAAATTTTGTGCCAATGAGCATTTTTGAGTTTAGGATGATGTCTAAAATATAGAAATAAACAATAAGCGAGTATAGAGGGTTAGTTAAATATTCTTCTTAACAAAAAACTTAATAATTTGATAACCAAATCATAAGGCAACTACAAGAGAATTGTCATGATTGTCCTATTCAAATTCTCATACTTTTATCGCCATGACGCGCGAACAGCTTTGGGCGATTATCAAGTTCAGCAACCTGGACAAACCACAAATTTCCAAAATCCTTGATGGAGGTGTTTATCCGAATCGTCTCCTATGGAATAGGTTTTTAAAAATTGTACTGATAACCTTAGGGGCAGTTTTTTTTGTTTCGGGAGTTGTGTTCTTTTTTGCCTACAATTGGAGTTCACTTCCCAATAGCGCAAAGCTCGCTATTGCGCAAGCAGCAGTCGTTTTAACATGTGCTCCCTATTTCTTCACACGATTCGATAACCTGTTTAGAAACATTTCGCTGACTGCGTCTGCGGTGTTGGTTGGTGGTATGTTGGCGGTGTTTGGTCAAGTTTACCAAACCGAAGCGCTTGTTTACGATTTAATGCTATC
>JBJTQS010000008.1:0-2831 GCA_046075765.1 Bacteroidota bacterium | reverse complement strand
TATTTACTTTCTTTTTTTACGAGCGAGTATTGAAAAGTCGCTGTCCATTTTACGCATAGTGTTAGACAGCCTTCCCAATTCGGAAATCTCCATCTCCACCACATCGTTTTCCTGAAGCCATTGAGGCTTGAAGTTCTTCGAATCGTTTAACATGCCTGTACCATTCAGCTCCAAGAAGCAACCCGTACCAACTGTTCCAGAGCCAATCACGTCGCCAGGATATATGTATGAGCCATACGCAGCCCTTTCAATGATTTCTTCGAATGTCCAATCCATGGATGATGTATTCCCATCGGAAACCTGAACTCCGTTCACCCAGCATTTCATGGAAAGGTTGTAGTTGTTTCCATTATGTCCGGGTTTGGGATCTACACGATAAGGCTCCAACTCATCTGGAGTTACCAATATAGGACCCAATGCAGTAGCGAAATCTTTGCCCTTTGCTGGACCAAGATTCAGCTTCATCTCCTCCATTTGAAGTGTTCGAGCACTGATATCATTCATGATCATGAAACCAGCAATGTACTCAGATGCATCTTCGGCCTTTATATTGATACCTTTCTTACCGATTACACAAGCCCATTCAAGCTCAAAATCGAGTTTATCGAAATGGTCGGGCATACAATGAACATCTCCAGGACCGACTACGGAGCGATGGTTATTAAAGTAGAATACAGGATACTCATCAAATTCAGCAATCATCTCCACCCCTCTGTTACGACGAGCGGCTTCAACATGCTGTCTGAAAGCGTAGCCATCACGAAGAGATGCAGGACGAGAAACAGGTGCAAGCACATGGGTTTTTTCCATCTCAAAAGATTTGGTCCCCATTTTTCCACCCTTAATCAATTGATCGATTTCACGGGCAACAGCCATCACATGAGGACCTGCTTTCAGGAACTCCTTCATGGTTTCCGGCATTTTCAAAGATGTCTTTACCGATGCGGCCAGTTTAAGGTTATAAACCCTATTGTTAATCACCAGCCCGAGCTGCTCTTTGCCGAATTCTAAATAATTAACGAGTTTCATCTCTGTCTGTAAAAAGCTTAAGCGCGTAGGTTAACATTGCTTGAAGGCTTCGTTAACGGTCCGACGCCTCAAATGTACAACAAAAGAGATAATGACAGATTCTGACAAAATAAAATTACAAACCCGATTTGAAATGATTCTGACTGATATCATGTTTTAGGGTTACGATTTTAGTAAATTCGCCTTTGCAAAAACCCTTTTTATGCCTCAATATCATACACTTGGACAAATTCCACCCAAAAGACACACCCAGTTCCGGAAGCCGGATGGCACGCTATATTCCGAGGAACTTTTTTCAACGCACGGTTTCTCTAATGTTTACTCATTAATCTACCATACTCACCCCCCCACTATTGTAAAGGAGCTCGGGGAAACCTTTTCGAGGGAACCTAAGATTGCACACCAGCGTTCGCTAAGAGCGTATTGTCTGTTAGGTTTTAATGTGCAGCCGGAGGATGATTATATCATGAGCAAGAAGTGCGTTTTGGTCAACAACGACCTGCAAATCGCGTTGGCAGCTCCCAAGAAGTCGATCACCGATTACTTTTTGAAGAACGCAGACGCAGATGAGATGATATTCGTTCACGAGGGAAGTGGCACATTACACACATTGTACGGAAGCATCCCATTTTCGTATGGCGACTATGTGATGATACCGCGTGGAACCATTTTCCAGTTGGAGTTTAATGACTCAAACAACAGATTATTGATCGTTGAGTCATTTAGTCCGATTGAAATCCCCAAGAGATACCGAAACGAGTATGGACAGTTAGAAGAGCATGCACCATTCTGCGAGCGTGATATCCGCAAGCCTGCTAACCTGAAAACTTTCGATGAAAAGGGCGATTTTAAGGTGCTGATTAAGAAGCAGGGAATCGTTTATACATATATATATGGAACACACCCGTTTGATGCCATCGGATGGGACGGCAACCATTACCCATGGGCGTTTTCCATTCATGATTTTGAACCCATAACCGGCAGGGTACACCAACCGCCTCCAGTTCATCAAACCTTTGAGGCCCACAATTTTGTCGTTTGTTCCTTTGTACCAAGACTTTACGACTACCATCCTTTAGCCATACCAGCCCCATACAACCACAGCAACATCGATTCTGATGAAGTGCTTTATTATGTTGATGGCGATTTCATGAGCCGAAACAATGTAAAAAGGGGACAAATCACTTTACATCCTGGTGGCATCCCACATGGACCACACCCAGGTACGGTTGAAAAATCAATTGGAGCCAAAGAAACCAAGGAGTTGGCAGTAATGATCGACACTTTTAAACCGCTTTGGTTGACTGAGGAAGCGGTTGCCATTTCCGATGACAGCTACTACAAATCGTGGATGATGTGATTAGTCATTAGTCATTGGTCATTAGTCATTGGTCATTAGCAATTGGTCATTAGTTACTAGTCATTAGTCATTAGTCATTAGTCATTGGTCAAGGGTCATTAGTCAAGGGTCAATCGAGCTCTGAAAAAGTGGAAATTGAACGCTAATTAAACGGATTGCGCGGAATTGCGCGGATTGTCTGACCAACCCAAGCCGCTTCCCGCCACCGCTTCCCGCTACCGTCCGATAACTATCGGTCCGATAACTATCGGACTTCCGCTGTTAACAGGTGTATACCAAATGTGTTTGGAAGCCCAAAAAATTGTGCATACTTTTAACCATCCACACAAAATCAAATAATTAACAGCCCATGAAGTCTAAGTTACTTATTTACAGCCTACTATTGTTTTTGTTGGCTACCCTGCAAACTGATGCTCAAACAGTGGTATTCAATGAGGATTTT
>JBJTQS010000007.1:0-7318 GCA_046075765.1 Bacteroidota bacterium | reverse complement strand
ATCAGATTGCTAACCCTGCAACTTTTGTAACTCCATTCGTTTTTGCAGGAATTAATGTGTTCAACTTCAATCCACAAGCTGAATTGCGTGGGGAATGGTATGATTTACAGCCTTTAGGAACAGAAGGGCAAGGCACCTCGGTTTATCCCGACAGGAAAAAATACAACAGGCTTCAAATTGCCATTCCTTTTGGCGGTGGTATGAAATTCAAAATCTCCAGAAGGTTTGGCGTCACACTTGAGGCAGGTGCCAGACGTACATACACCGATTACTTGGATGATGTAAGTACCACGTACGCTGATAAATCCGTGCTTTTTGCCTCCAATGGAGACTTGTCCGCGGTTTTATCCGATAGGAGTCTCGATGGTCAAACGGTTGATAATACAAACCGACAAAGGGGGAATGCTTCCGACAACGATTGGTATATGTTTACCGGTATTTCCTTGAATTATACATTGTCAAAGAAATATTCCGACAACTGTAAGCCATTCAGAGGGAAATTACGATAACCATACCCCTTAATTTTCCTAAATTTGTGTCCCTTTGAATCATGAGCGCCAAAGAGCGAATCGACCTTTCCAAAATCCCCTCTCACGTCTGTGTAATCATGGACGGAAACGGTCGTTGGGCTAAACGTCAAGGATTACTCAGAACCATCGGACATCAGAACGGGGTTAAGGCCGTTAGAGACACGGTGGAAGCTGCCGCTGAAATTGGTGTGAAATTCCTCTCACTTTACGCATTCTCAACAGAAAATTGGAAAAGGCCTCGTTGGGAGGTAGATGCCTTGATGGATTTGCTGGTCAGCTCCATCAATAAGGAAACCAAGACTTTGATGGATAATAACATCCGTCTAACGGCTATCGGCGACATTGATAGTCTTCCATCCAACTGCAGGAAAAATCTACAGGAAGCCATACAGAAAACGGCAAGTAATACGCGAATGACATTAATCATCGCTTTGAGCTATAGCAGCCGATGGGAAATCATTCAATCCACCAAAAAAATTGCTGCAGCAGTTGTGGCAGGAAAGTTGAATCCTGATGACATTGACGATTCTGTCATTGCAGCTAACCTGTGTACTTCCTTTTGCCCTGATCCGGAACTCATGATTCGCACCAGCGGTGAGCATCGCATCAGCAATTTCATGCTATGGCAACTCGCATATGCTGAATTGTATTTCACTGATAAATTGTGGCCCGACTTTCGTAAAGAGGACTTTTACGAAGCCATAGAAGACTTTCAAAAGCGTGACCGCCGCTATGGTATGGTCCAAGAGCAAACTACCGACTGAGCCAATGTATACACGTAAGATAATTTTTTTACTGTGCTGCCTAATCGCTCCATTAGTGACTTCAGCTCAAGTTTCTGTTATTGGCGATAGCATGGATGTGGTGATCGATTACGCAAATCCTCGTGAGTTTGAAATCGCCGGCATTACAGTTAGCGGAGTGAGATACCTTGATGAAAAAGTCCTGATCGCATTATCAGGTCTGAATGTTGGGGATAAAATCACAGTGCCTGGTGAAAAAACAGCCAAGGCCATCGAAAACCTTTGGAAGCAAGGCCTGCTTTCCGATGTTCGTCTTATAGCCACGAGAATTGTCTCCAACAATATTTTCCTTGAATTCCGTTTGGAAGAGCGACCAAGATTGTCCAGGTTTTCCTTTGAAGGTGTCACTAAATCCGACGCAGATAAACTCCGTGAGAACATCAAATTGGTTTCAGGAAAGATTGTAACGGAAGATCTGGTTCAGAACACCTCCAACGAAGTGAAAAAGTTTTACGTTGACAAAGGCTTTTACAATGTGGATGTACGGATTGATTTGAAAGACGAGAAAAACGTCCCGAACAGTCAGATATTGACTATTGTTGTCGACAAAAAAAGAAGAGTTAAGGTGAACTCCATAACCTTTGAGGGCGTTACGCAAGTAGAGGCGAAAAAGTTGAAGCGAAAGATGAAGGAAACGAAAGAGAAACACTTCTATCGACTATTCTCAACTTCAAAGTTCATCAACGAGAATTTCGAAAAGGATAAGGAGGCGATTTCAAATGAATATCGTAAGCTTGGATTCCGTGATGCTCGAGTGGTGTTCGATTCGGTTTATGCGCACAACGAAAAATCTGTGGATATCCTGATTCGCGTTTCAGAAGGACCTAAGTATTATTTCCGGAATATCAATTGGGTAGGAAACACCAAGTATTCGGCCTCTGACCTCGAACGAATCCTCAACATCAAGAGTGGCGAGTTGTTCAACCAGAAAAAGCTGGATGAAGGTTTGTTCGGAAGCCAATCTGGTCGTGATATCACCTCGCTTTACATGGATAACGGCTACCTGTTTTTCCAAGTCACACCCGTAGAAGTTGCCGTCTCAGGCGACTCCATCGATTATGAAATGCGTGTGTACGAAGGCAAGCAGGCAATCGTGAATCGCATAACGGTTGTTGGTAACACCAAGACCAACGACAAGGTGGTAATGCGCGAGATACGTACGATTCCCGGACAATTGTTCTCCCGTTCAGACATCATTAGAACTCAACGTGAATTGGCTCAATTGGGGTATTTCGACCAGGAGAAATTAGGGGTGAATCCTAAGCCAAATCCACAAGATGGAACCGTGGATATTGAATATGTGGTGGAGGAGCGCCCATCTGATCAAATCGAACTTTCAGGAGGTTGGGGGGCAGGTCAAGTTGTTGGAACCCTTGGCGTAACATTCAGTAATTTCTCCGCTGCAAACTTTTTCAAAAAGGGCGCATGGACGCCTTTGCCATCCGGCGACGGTCAGCGACTGAGTTTGCGGGCACAAACAAACGGGAAGTTTTTCCAATCATATAGCGCATCGTTCACCGAACCATGGCTTGGCGGCAAAAAGCCCAATTCATTGACCGTTTCAGCCTTTCGCTCCATTCAGTCAAACGGGCTCCCAAAATCCGACGACTCCAGGCAATCCATTGGCATCAACGGAATTTCCGTTGGTCTTGGTCAAAGACTTCGTAAGCCAGATGATTATTTCAGTGTTTATCATGAGGTCAACTACCAATATTATGAATTGCGGAACTATTCTTCCACATTCCTTTTTTCCGACGGCTACGCCAATAACATCAATTTTCAAGAGACCGTATCCCGTAATTCGGTAGATGCCCCAATCTATCCAAGAACTGGATCGCAGTTTTCACTTACCCTGCAGTTAACTCCACCATATTCGCTTTTCAACAACAAAGACTACGCGAAACTGGAGGACCAGGATAAGTATAAGTTTATCGAGTATCACAAATGGAAATTTTCTGCCGCATGGTTTACGCCACTTGCATGGAATAAGTTGGTTTTACATGCAAGAGCCAACTTTGGCTTCCTAGGTTATTATGACAAAGGCATAGGGCAATCGCCTTTCGAGCGCTTCTACCTTGGCGGTGATGGACTTTCTGGATTCTCTTTGGATGGACGTGAGATCATAGCCCAACGGGGTTATCCTAACAATTCTTTAAATCCCCGTGGAGGTGGCACAATTTATGATAAGTACACCATGGAACTGCGTTATCCGCTATCCCTGAACCCATCGGCTACGATCTATGTCATGGGTTTCCTCGAGGCTGGGAATGCGTTTGGCAGGTTCCGGGAGTACAGTCCTTTCGACGTCAAAAGGGCTGCCGGTGCGGGAGTTAGGATATTCTTACCAATGTTCGGATTGCTAGGATTGGATTGGGGCTATGGATTTGATAATGTGCCCGGTTTGCCTAATAGGAACGGAGGAGAGTTCCACTTCACCATCGGACAGCAGTTCTGAAAAAACACTAAATTTGCATTAAGTTAAAAACCGTTCGTTATGAAGAAGTTAATCTCAATGTTGGCATTTTCGGTCATGCTTTTTTCGACCGGAGCCATGGCCCAAAAATGGTGTTATGTAGACACCCAATACATTTTAGACAATATCCCGGAGTATAAGTCTGCCCAACAGCAGTTGGACCAGCTTTCGGTAAGTTGGCAGAAGGAGGTGGAAACCAAATACGCCTTCATCGATAAACTTTACAAGGATTTCCAAGCTGAACAAATTTTGCTCACCGACGAAATGAAACGAAAGCGCGAAAACGAAATCATTGCTAAGGAAAAGGAAGCAAAAGAGTTCCAAAAATCGAAGTTTGGTTATGAAGGTGAACTGTTCAAGAAGAAACAAGAGCTCGTGAAACCAATCCAAGATAAGATCTACAACGCCATTAAAAAGATGGCAACCGAGCAAAGCTATGCGGCTATTTTCGACAAATCCAGTGATCTGATAATGCTATATGCCAATCCCAAATTCGACAAGAGTGATGACATCTTGAATGCAATGGGTTACAAAGCCGCTGAAAAAGGTGGTGATTCAGGATCAGGCAAAACAGGTGGCGGATCCACAGGTGGTAGCGGTTCCACTCCCGTAAGAGAAAATCCCGCTGGTGGTGGCAGCTCGGATGTCAAACCCAAATAATCAAGTAATTTTTATAAAGAATATCCCATTCAAATCTTCAACCAATCTAACAATCCCAATTATGAAAAGTGCTCTCTTGACCTTTGCATTTGCCTTGGTTTTATCAATTCCCGCCTCTTTCGCTCAAAACGCAAAGCTCGGTCATATCAACACAAGCCAACTGGTGCTGTTGCTTCCTGAAATGAAGGCAGCGGATTCCACTTTGCAGAAATTCAGTGCCTCATTGGAATCCCAATTGAAAGTGATGTTCAGCGAATACCAATCCAAGGTTTCCGATTTCAAGGCATCAGAAGCTACCATGGCCGAACCTGTTCGCCAAACCAAAGCCAAAGAAGTTGAGGATCTCGAGCAAAGGATTAGACAGTTTCAAGAAGATGCAGAGACATCTGTTCAAAAAAAGGAGCAGGAACTTCTAGCGCCCATCTCAAAGAAAGTCGAGGAAGCCATCAAATCCGTTGCCAAGGAGAAAGGATATGCCTATATATTTGATATGAGTCGCGGATCGGTTATTTATGCTCAGGATTCGGATGATATCATGCCGATGGTAAAAACCAAACTCGGATTGAAGTAATCTTTAGTTCGATGCTAAAGCCTCCAGCTGAAACCTTTGATAGTTTCACTGGAGGTTTTTCAATTTTAACTATGTAGCAATATTTTAAGTTGACAGTTAAGAAAACATCCCAAGCTGCAAAGCAAGCACCAATTGGAATCTTCGATTCAGGTATCGGCGGACTGACTGTTGCCGATGCGATACTGAAGCAGATGCCAGCAGAGTCTATCGTTTATTTCGGCGATACCGCACACATGCCATACGGTGAGAAATCCGCTGATGCCATACGCGCTTATGCCATTCGGATTACGGATTTCCTATTGGAAAACGGCTGTAAAGCCATCGTGATTGCATGTAATTCCGCGTCTTCAGTAGCTTATGAAACAGTCAAACAGCATGCCGCAGGTAGAGCCGTGGTGCTGGATGTGATTAATCCTGTGGTGGAGAAAGTCTCTTCACTTAAAAAGGTTCAGCAAGTAGGTGTTATCGGCACGCGTGCAACCATTCGTTCCAATGCTTATGCGCAAGGCATCACTTCAATTGCTCACGATAAGAAAGTTAGCTCCTTGGCCACACCATTATTGGCACCCATGATTGAGGAAGGTTTTTTCAATAACAACATCAGCCGCACCATCATCAACAATTATTTGTCAAGACCTAAATTGAAGCACATTGATGCACTTATTTTGGCTTGTACCCACTACCCGTTAATACGGAAGGAAATCGGCGATTATTACAAAAGAGATATTCTGATTGTGGATTCAGCCGAAATAGTGGCTGCAAAACTCCATTCGTTACTGAAAAAAGAGAGATTGCTTGCTGATCGAAAGAAATCGGGCTCTAAAAGGTTTTTTGTATCAGACCTCACCTCATCTTTTGAAAAGAGTACGCGTATATTCCTCAAAGGAAAAATTAAACTCGAATTACGCAATTTGTGGAAAGGTTGATTTAGCTTCTTTCTTCTGTATACCATTTGGAATACATCAGATAATTCCTTGCAATCCTACCGTTCAAATCCTTGAAATGCTCAGGGGTCATTTGTTTGATTTTTTTTGCTGGAACGCCCGCCCAGATGCTGCCAGGCTCTACTATGGTGTTCTCCAACACAACGGCACCAGCGGCAATCATGGCACCCTCGCCAATCACCGCATGGTCCATTACAATGGCGCCCATGCCAATCAACACATGGTCGTGAAGCGTGCATCCATGCACAATGGCGCAATGACCGATGGAGACATCGTTGCCAATAACAGTTTTGGCTTTTTCATAAGTGCAATGTATGACCGCCTGGTCTTGAATGTTGACACGATTGCCGATGGAGATAGAGTTCACATCACCCCGAACAACTGCATTGAACCATACCGAACATTCATCACCCATGGTGACCTCACCGGTAACGGTAGCATTAGGTGCCAGAAAACAGTCTTTTCCGAATTGTGGGGAAATACCCTTTACGGGGATGATATGTGCCATAGGGTTGTGTTTATACCTGCCAAATTAGGAATACTTCGCTCTAAATTTGACTAAATTTACCATATGAAAAATTTCGTCCCTTCTTTGTTGGCTGTTTCAATAGTCTTATTTGCAATTACTTCATGTTCCGATGAAGAGACATTCCCAGTAACACCTGTAATCGCCTTTAAGTCGTTGGAGAAATACCAAAGCTTGTCTGGCCTCGATTCCTTGGTGCTCGCTTTTTCGTTCACCGACGGAGATGGGGATATCGGTTCAGCCGCTTCCGATACCTTTGGTAGGGATGTATACGCCAGACTTTTTGAGATGAATAACGGTGTGTTTGAAGAAGCTCCTTTGAGTGCTCCATTGGAATATCGAGTTCCTTATTTAGAGCCCCGTGGAAACAATTCATCCCTCAAAGGAGATATCAGAATCAATATTGATTACAATGTTTTGCGACCCAATGATACCATTTATTACAAAGTGGCTTTGGAAGATAGGGCCGGCAACCGTAGCAACGAGATTTCCACTGCCACAATCATCACTCGAATACAGTGATTTTTTAGTTGAATGCGAAGCCGTTCGGACCGATACCCACACCAACCGAATCAATTCGGATACCATTCAAATCGTATCGCAGTACATAGCCATTCTGGGTAAAGCTAGGAGCAACCGCTCCCCATACATTCCCATTGCCTGGATCTATGCCAAGACCATAAAAACTCCCTGATACATTGGGACTAGTTGGTAGGGTAAGATCATCTGCATTCATCGAATAAATCGCTCCAGTATATCCATCGATTCCTTTCAAGAAATAGAGTGTAGTCGCTGATGCATTTGTTTGAAG
>JBJTQS010000006.1:0-5393 GCA_046075765.1 Bacteroidota bacterium | reverse complement strand
CCTGCCACTACTACATTGCCTGTTAGATCCATCGTAATCGAGTTAAAGAAATCCCGATCGCTCGTTGATGTGCTGCTGAAATCATAGGTGGTATCCCAACTAATCGTGCCGGCTGGATCGTATTTAACCAATAAGCCATCGCTCAAAGCGCCACTGGATGGCACAAATAGACCGGCCGCATAAGCATTACCCAATCCATCCACCGTCATGCAATTTAAAATATCAGCTTGCCCTCCTCCATCGAATGACGTAGCCCACTGCTGATTTCCATTGTTGTCATAGGATATCAACGTTGCATCAAAACCAGTAACCGTATTGATTGTAGTGGCAGCAACATAAACGCCACCAGATCCATTCAACGAAATAGCCACAGGATAATCTGCACCACCGGCATTCCCTTCATAAATCTTTTCCCAAATCAAATTACCATTCGAGTCCAAGGCGGCTGTATAGATATCACGATACGATGCTCCTCCGGAAGTGTCAATGGTGCCAGTCACATAAACCACTTGGTTGGCGTCAACCGTTATTGCAATACCCTTATCTGAACTTTTCTCAACCAATCCTTGGTAAACATAGGACCACTTCTTAACGCCTTGCGAATCGAATTTTACAACCACCAAATCCTCAACCGTATTATCGCCTCCTCTGGTGAAACCAGTAACGTATGAATTACCTGCAGCGTCAACAAATAAATCAGCTACTTGGTCATCGGTAAAACTGTTACCATTTGAATATCGTAGCCAATCGGTAGCCAAAGAGCCGTCCATAGTAACCGTAACCTGGTCACCATTGAGATATCCACCTGCATGAATGGAATACATACCGGTTAAGCCCAAAGTACCATTGGCATCAACCACCATGTCGGCGGGTAAATCGAAATCGCTGGCAGGACCATCGAGAATTATCTTGTTCAATAGCGCACCATTCAAATCATATCGTGCCACCACCCAATCACGTTTCAAAAAACCAGAGGTTGAAACCGTAAGGTCGCCTGCTACAAGGATGAAGTTATTCGAATTATCGAAGACAATACTCCTGGCATAATCTGTTTGCGAAATACTATCCAAACGAACTTGCCACTGAAATTGACCACTGGCATTGAACTTCACAGCGACTATATCCTGTCCTGTTCCGTTACCTACACTATTACCCACCAAATAAACATTTCCAACAGAATCCAAGGCCATATCAACAGGGTACTCGTCGCTATTGGGGTTTGCGTTTGCAAAAGGAGACTCCCATAACCTGGAACCAGCGGGATTGTATTTGATGACATAGTAGTCGCGGTTGGATATAGAGAGGAAAGGGGCAGCGCCCGCAACAATGATATCTCCGTTAACATCTATCTCTAATTCCACCGGCTCTTCCGAATAAGCGAAAGAGGCTGCGTTAGCATACACATCAGCCCAAAGCTGGTTGCCATTACTGTCGTATTTCACGGTTGCCCAATCATAGAATGCATTTACTCCTGAACGCTTACCAGTAACATAAATATTCCCTGTAGCGTCACACTCGACATCTATGGCCTCATCGTGATTCCCATTCGAATAAAACCTCGCCCACTGTTCGACACCTGAAGCATTGTATTTCACAACTAGAAAATCTTTGTTGAAAGAAATATTCCTGAAACCGCAAATCACAACATTGCCTTGGCCATCCAATGCCAACCGATTGCCCGTTGACTCAGCAGTTGAGTATTTTTTGCTCCAAAGCAAAGTGCCTGCGGCATCGTATTTCAATGTAACCGCATAATCGAAATTGTTTATTTCAGTTTTACCTGTGATGTAGATGTTTCCCGAACCATCCACTTCCATGTCTAATGGATAGTCATCTTGACCGTATGTGTTGAAACCGTCGTACGACACATGCCATAAAGTATCCCCGGAAGGGCCATACTTGGTTACACAGATATCTATTTGTGTACAGCCGTTCTCCTCATAACCGCAAGCGATGGTGTTGCCTTGCGAATCAAATCGCACAGCAACCCCACGATCCTCTACATAAGATTTGCCATCGTAGGTGGATTTCCACTTCAAAACGGGAGTTTGGGCAAGGGATGTAGTTGAAAAGAAAAAACAAATGAACAGTGTAAGCAGAGTTAGGCGCTTCATATTCGGAAATTTTAGTCCGAACAAAGATAAGAAACAGCCTAGGAGATCAGGGTTTCAAACCCTGAATCACAGCAGCGACTCCACCGCTTTTACAACCTCTTGACTGTTGATTTCGGTGCGTGGATCGAAAAAAGTAACCATTCTACCTTCCTTGTCGATCAAATATTTCTGGAAGTTCCATTTCACATCGGTATCCATTACACCGTTTTGCTCTTTGGAGGTCAAGAACTGATATAGCGGAGCTTTGTCTTTACCCTTCACGGATATCTTTGAGAAAACCGGAAAAGTAACACCGTAATTTTTCTCACAAAAGGATTTGATTTCTGAATCAGAACCAGGCTCTTGACCCATGAAGTTGTTAGCAGGAAATCCCAAAATAACCACGCCCTTGCTCTTGTATGAATCGTAAAAGGCTTGCAACTCCTTGTACTGTGGCGTTAGTCCGCATTTGCTGGCAACATTTACTACGATGACAACTTTTCCTTTGTAAGCCGACAAAGAAACAGGCTTGCCGTCGATGTCGTTCATCGTAAACTGATAGATGGTTTTTTCGGTGTTTTGCATTTTGTTTTGCTGATATGATTCCATTTGACCTCCTTTAGGGCCAAAGAACAAGTTGAATATTCCTAACATGAATGATGCGGTAAGTACCATGATGATGATGATTAAAATTTTGATTTTCTTGGACAAAGCCATAATCGTATCAACCAAGTAACAACTTGGAAACAGTAATTGTTTTGGAAGGGAATGTTAGGCGTAATTATTCTATGCCTTGACCGTGGCAGCTCTTGAATTTCTTACCAGAACCACATGGACAAGGATCGTTGCGGCCTACTTTAGGCTCGGCCCTTACGGGTGCCTGTGGGCGAGGAGCCTGTTGGGGCTGCGGAGCGCCTCCACCATCAGAGCTTGGTGCACCGCCCGAAGTTGGGGCTGATTCATGCGAAGCCTTCAGCTTGGAATGATCGGTGCGCTGGGGCGGACGGGCTTCCTTTACAGCGCCTGAATCCTGTGCCGCAATAAATCCTTTGAACAGGAATGACAACACGTCGCGGTTAACCGCATCCACCATTTTCTTAAATAGCTCGAACGACTCAAACTTGTAAATAAGTAGTGGATCCTTCTGTTCGTAAACGGCATTTTGCACAGATGTCTTCAACTCATCCATTTCACGCAAGTGCTCCTTCCATGCATCGTCGATCAGTGCGAGGGAAATAGTACGCTCAAAAGCCGAAACGATTTCAAACGCTTGTGAATCGAAAGCTTTTTTCAAATTCACAACCACCTGAACCTGACGGATACCGTCGGCGAAAGGCACAATTATATTTTCAACTACAGAGCCTTGTCTTTCATAAACATCTTTGATAACCGGAAATGCTTTCTCGGCAATCATGCCGCGTTTGAATTCATAAACTGAGGTGGCAGAGTTGTATATACGATCTGCGAGTTCTTCTTGCTTCAATCGCATGAACTCCTGCTGATCAACCGGAGGCTCCATCGAGAACAGTCGGATCAGCTCCATTTTGAATTCCTCGTAGTCGCGGTTTTCTGCGAATGCAGCAGCTACGGATTCAGCTGTATCATATCGCATGGTGTCCAAATCCAATGCAAGCCTTTCACCGAAGAGTGCATGTCGGCGCTTTTTGTAAATCACTTCGCGCTGTGAGTTCATCACATCATCATACTCCAACAATCGTTTGCGTATTCCGAAGTTGTTTTCCTCCACTTTTTTCTGAGCGCGCTCAATGGAACGCGTGATCATACTGTGTTGAATCATCTCACCCTCTTCATGTCCCATGCGATCCATCAAACGGGCAATACGCTCCGAGCCGAACAAACGCATTAGGTTATCTTCAAGCGAAACAAAGAATTGGGAAGAACCCGGATCACCTTGGCGGCCCGAACGACCACGCAACTGGCGGTCCACACGACGGGATTCATGTCGCTCCGTACCAATGATGGCCAATCCGCCAGCTTCTTTAACACCAGGTCCGAGCTTAATATCGGTACCGCGGCCCGCCATGTTGGTTGCAATGGTCACCGTTCCTGCCTGTCCAGCTTCTGCTACGATTTCAGCTTCGCGCTGATGGAGTTTGGCGTTAAGTACATTATGCTTGATCTGACGAAGCTTGAGCATGCGGCTCAGCAATTCGGAAATCTCTACGGAGGTGGTTCCAACTAGCACAGGCCTTCCAGCTTTGGTAAGCGCCGCGATCTCGTCGATAACCGCATTGTATTTTTCACGGTTGGTTTTGTAAACTAAATCTTCACGATCGTCGCGAACAATTTTTCGGTGTGTGGGTATCACCACTACATCGAGCTTGTAAATCTGCCAGAATTCGCCTGCTTCAGTCTCGGCGGTTCCAGTCATACCTGCAAGCTTGTGATACATCCTGAAGTAATTCTGTAATGTAACCGTTGCATAGGTCTGCGTGGCTGCTTCGATCTTCACATTCTCCTTCGCCTCGATCGCTTGGTGCAAACCATCTGAATACCGTCTTCCTTCCAGCACACGACCGGTTTGCTCATCCACGATTTTAATCTTGCCATTGTCGATGATGTATTCCACATCATTCTCATAAAGCGTATATGCGCGCAACAGTTGGTTAACCGTGTGAATGCGTTCAGACTTCATTGCGAAGTCTCTCATGAGTACATCTTTGTGTTCCGCCTTTTCCTTGTCGGAATTAGTGGAACGCTCAATTTCCGCAATCACGCTGCCCACATCAGGCATCACGAAGAAGCTCGCATCTTCACCGGAAGTTGTGATCAAATCAATACCCTTTTCGGTTAATTCGATGGAGTTGTGCTTTTCATCAATTACAAAATACAGCTCGGCATCCACTTTGTGCATTTCGCGCTGTTGGTCTTGCATATAGTGATTTTCGGTCTTCTGCAAAAGCGCCCTGACACCGGTTTCACTTAAGAACTTTATAAGAGCTTTGTTTTTAGGAAGACCGCGGTAAGCTCGCAAAAGCGGCAGTCCCGCCTCATCGTCTTTCCCTTCAGCCATTTTCTTTTTCGCATCGGTAATGGCGGTATTGATGTAGGCGCGTTGAGTGCTTACCAGTTTTTCAATCCTCGGCTTAAGTGCGAAAAACTCATGACTGTCGCCTTTGGGTGTAGGACCTGAAATGATGAGCGGTGTTCGGGCATCATCCACAAGTACCGAGTCAACCTCATCCACGATTGCAAAATGATGACCGCGTTGCACCATGTCTTCTGGCGTGCGTGCCATGTTATCGCGCAAATAATCGAAACCGAACTCGTTGTTGGTTC
>JBJTQS010000005.1:0-4062 GCA_046075765.1 Bacteroidota bacterium | reverse complement strand
CCGATAACAACCGACTCGCTTCCATCATCACCTTGGCTTTCCTTGCCGTGCCGTCATTCTTTGCTCCTGCAATCATCGGCTCGCTAGCCATTTTATTTTTAGGCTTCGGATACCGCAACAGGGAGCTGATGATTATCGGGGTGCTGTCATTCATCCAAACCACCATTCAATTCTATTACGACTTGAAATTCACATTGCTTGAGAAATCAATAATGATGATGGCAATAGGAGCGCTTTTCATGGTGGCATATTGGGCTTTCAAAAAACACATGCTTGCAGATGAAAACAACTAGACTACATCTGGCATTGGTGGCCATAGGACTGATTACCACCCTTGTCCTATTCAACATCTCCATTGATTCTAAAGAAGACATTTTGGAAAATGGCAAATTAGTGCTTTTGGAAATGGCCCCTACCGACCCCCGTTCTCCGTTCCAAGGTGATTACATGTCGATCAACTACAAAGGGCTTAACGATTTCAATGTTGATTCCATCCCAAGTTCGGGATACTGTGTTTTGAGAAATACCGAGTTCAATGTATATGCTCCAAACAGGTTCAAAAACAAAATGAATTCCGTAAGCGCTTCGGAAGTTTACATTTTATATACAACCGACCGCAACCGTATACAAATCGGCGCATCTTCCTATTTTTTTGAAGAGGGGAAAGCAGCAATGTATGACAGCGCAAAATATGCGGGCTTTCGGGTGAGCCCATCCGGAAAAAGCGTGCTGGTTGGGTTGTACAACAAAAACCGCGAATTGATAAAATAAGTCGTTGCGAGATATCGTTTCAGGGTTGATATGATTGATTGGAGTTGACTAAATTTGGGTCAACCAACCTGATGCCATGCGCCTACTAGCTTTCCTGCTTTTATTTCATTCGCTACAAACATACTCGCAGAACCTCATACCGCTTCCAAGCCAAATCACCTATCCTGAAAAAAACGGGTTTTATGTGTGGCCCCGTAACGCATCCACACGAGTAGAGGGAACCGATGATCCAAAGGTAGCTGCCGCTATCAATAGCTTCGCTGGAGAGCTTTCCAAGAAAGTGCCCGTTTACAAAGAGGCATTGGTGGCTGTATTCGATTCGAAAATACCCGACGAGGGTTATGAAATCAGTATCGGGGAAAAAGGCATCCGTGTAAAAGCAGCAAGTGTATCTGGCTTCTTTTACGCCACCCAAACCTTGAAACAGCTTCGGGTCGTTGCACACACGGGTTTGGTTTCTTATCCTCACATTTATATCAAAGACCAGCCTCGTTTCAAATGGAGAGGTATGCACCTGGATGTGAGTCGACATTTTTTCTCTGTTGATGAGGTGAAACAATACATAGACCTCATGGCGCAGTACAAGATGAATGTTTTTCACTGGCACTTGACCGACGATCAAGGATGGCGCATCGAAATAAAAAAATACCCCTTGCTAACCCAAGTGGGTGCATGGCGCGCTGATAAAAACAATCTCATTTGGGGTGTTCGTCCACAGGCTAGACCTGATGAGCAACCCACCTACGGTGGTTTTTATTCCCAGGAGCAAATCCGCGATGTGGTGGCTTATGCAGCCGAACGGGCCATCACCATCGTTCCAGAAATAGAGATGCCCGGACATTCAGCTGCCGCCATTGCGGCTTATCCGTTTTTAAGCTGCAGCAAAAACACCCAACTGCCAATGACCGGCGGAAACTATGAGAACATCAGTTCGAATTTCTGCGCATCGGACGATAGTGTAAAAATATTCTTGACCGATGTGCTCACGGAAGTGCTTGAACTCTTCCCATCCAAATACATCCATGTGGGTGGTGATGAGGTTGACAAAAACGCGTGGAGCAATTGTGAAAAATGCAAAACCTATTGCGAAAAAGAAAAGATTGCCGACATGTTATCGCTGCAAAGTGATTTCATGAAATACTTCGACAATTGGCTAACCAAACGAAAGCGTGTTATGATCGGTTGGGATGAGATCCTTGAGGGAGGATTGGCCCCTGCAGCCACCGTCATGAGTTGGCGTGGCATACAAGGTGGCATCGATGCCGCCACCATGGAACATGATGTGGTGATGAGTCCAGGTAAACCCTGCTACTTCGACCACTACCAAGCCGAACCTGTTTATGAGCCTCTGGCAATCGGTGGCTTGAACACACTGAAAGATGTTTATGAATTTGAACCGATACCATTTGAGCTGGACGCGAAATACAGAAAACATGTTCTGGGTGGACAAGGCAACATGTGGACGGAATACATGACAACTTTCAATCATGTGCAATACATGCTACTACCCCGAATGCCTGCCTTGGCCGAAGCGTTATGGACCAAGAGCGAATTGAAGAACTGGGAAAGTTTCACCAAGCGATTAAAGCCCATCAAAGATCAATGGGCAAAAGATAGCATTGCGTACGGACCCGAGCACCGTGGAATGAGATTCAGCATGATAAACAAGGATGGAAGAGCTTTCATACAAATGGCAGGAGAGGTAACCAATGCCTCCATTGTTTACACCACAAATCAAGCAGACCCAACACCGTTCGATTCCGTTTACAAGAATCCTATCCCTTTGCGAAACAACATGCAAATTCGTGCACAATGGATGCGAAACGACAGCTTGATTTATCCTACGCCTGTTGTGCAGGATTTCACCTACCACCTCGGAGTAGAAGCTGAAGTTAAGTGGGAACAAGGGCCTTCGGCCAAATATCCTGCGGAGGGGCTCAACAGTGTTGTGAATGGCATCAAAGGCGACTTGAACTTGTCGAAAAACTGGATGGGTGCAGAAGGCACAGACATGTCGTTCGTATTAGAATGGAAAGAGCCGCGTTTCATGTCGACCGTTGATTTGAAATACTTTCATGCGCCACAGTCTTGGGTATTCCTGCCAGACAGCGTAGAAGTTTTCGGTTCTGCCGACGGCAAAACATTTAAACCGTTGGCCACAGTTCCTGTTGGAACATTAGGCGAACCTGAAAATCCGAAAGCGGTGCGCAATGCAGTGGCAGCCTTCACTGGGCAATATCTTCGAAAGATCCGAGTCGTTACACATTCCATTTTGAAATGTCCCGAAGGCCATGTGGCAGCGGGAGAGAAGGCGTGGGTGTTTATGGACGAATGCCAAATCAAATGACAATTTACAATTGACAATTTACAATTGACGATTTTGGCTAAGCAAAATGGGAACGCAGATTGGACAGATTTTACGAATGGTCACGGATTAATGTTGTGTAGGTAATCCAATCCGTGTAAATCCGTTTAATCTGCTAAACCTGTGTTCATTTTTCCATGCCCAAGATTTGCTCAATTACCGCAAAAGAGTTGTGTGCCACTATCGGTAGAAATCGCGGGAAATCTATTGGCGAATCGGCATTGGCTTTATCGGAGATGGTACGAATGATGAGGAAAGGTATTTGATGTATGGTGCACACTTGCGCAACAGCAGCACCCTCCATCTCTACGGCATCCCCACCTAATTCCATTTTCAATTCATCCAGTTGCGCAATGTATTCATGCGTAACGAAACGATCCCCTGTGAGAATCCGTCCAACATGAATTTTATGATCGGTTGTTGTGTGCTGGGCATGTTGCAAGAGTTTAGCATCGCAATCGAAAAAACGCAAATCCGTATATGGAATCGTGCCAACGGAAAAACCCAAACCGCGAGCATCCATATCGTATTGCACACAATCCTTTGCCAGAACGATATCGCCCACATCATAACTTGGGTTCAGCGCGCCTGCCACACCCGTAAATAACACTGCAGACGGTTGGAATTGTTGAATCAGCCATTGGGTAGTCATGGCTGCATACACCTTGCCCACACCCGATTTGCAAACAACCACTTCTTTGCCGTTCAAGGTGCCGACTTGAGCCGTTAATCCACCTCCTTGAACCAACTGCTTGTTGTCCATGTGGGATAAAAACGCTTCCACTTCGGCATCGAGGGCGCCGAGAATGATGATGGGATTGGAGGTAGACATAGATGGCAATAAAAGTATTGAATTTAGTTTAATCATGTGATCAGACACAGGTGGCAAGATTGTTAGTATTGTACCTTATGAACGAACATCATCA
>JBJTQS010000004.1:0-2617 GCA_046075765.1 Bacteroidota bacterium | reverse complement strand
AACCACTGGCACATTGCAGTTGACCGTATTGGCTGTTACCGACCCCATTACCACAAACGATACGATATGCGGTGCTGGAACTGTTAATCTTGCGGCCGTTGGTCAAGGTGTGCTCAGCTGGTATGCTAATGCTATCGGAGGAAACAGCATCAATACCGGACCAAGTTATTCTCCAAACATCCTATCCACAACCACCTTCTATGTCGAGGCGGCTGCTGGTGGAACTTACAATGTTGGTCCAGCAAACTCAGCCATAGGCACTCAGTTTCCTGTTGCAAGCAGTGATTGGGGAATGAGTTTTGACGTCACCCAACAAGTTTCATTAGATCGCGTTTATGTTTCGCCGGGGGGAACAACCGGGGCCATTACCATCAACTTGCGTGCTTCGGCAGGTGGTCCCATATTGAATACGGTTACTGCCAACGTTATTGCATTTTCGGGCTTACAGCCTATCACATTGGGTTGGACCATTAATCCAGGAACAGGATATCGTTTGGAATTGGCTACAGGAAGCGTGCCGCTTTACTACAACTCATTTGGCGCAACCTATCCTTATACATTCGCAGGCAGCTCGGTTTCAATCACAGGATATTTCAATCCTACAGCGGGAGCCGGAACATTTTACTACTTCTTCTACAATTGGCAGATTACAGAAGGTTGCAAAAGCAATCGAGTACCAGTAACGGGCGTAGTGAATTCCTTGCCTGCAATTCCTATCATTAATACTAATGGTACGGTTCTCAGTTCCACCTCACCCACAGGCAACCAATGGTATTTGAATGGAGTTGCCATTACAGGTGCAACAGGTGTTTCACACAATATGAACCTGACAGGGGCCGGCACTTATACTGTCATAGTAACCAATGCAAACGGATGCAGTAGCACATCCCTACCCTATTTATATACTGGAATGGAAAACACTTTCGCCAATGCAGGTATCAGCATGTATCCGGTGCCAGCCAGTGAATTCTTAATGATTGATTTTGATAAGGCTATTTCACAAGACGCTGTTTCTTTGAAAATTTATGATGTAGCAGGTTCCATTAAACAAAATCATCTTGTAGGAACCGGGAAGAACAAGTTGGATGTTTCAGCTCTATCCGCAGGAAGCTATCTTGTGGAAGTTGAAGTGAACGGTCAGCGTTATCGCCAAAACCTTGTAATTGTAAACAAGTAAGATAGCAATGAACCATGCGTGATAATTATAAAACCAATAGCTAAATCCGCACAAACAGCACTCATGAAGCTCTCAAAGGTTTTTATATTGTCATTGCTTTTCTTGTTCTTGGGCTCTTGCTCCAAGGATGAGACAAACGATATAGCCCAATACTATGTTGATTTCACTATTTACTTGAATGAACCTGCATGTGTTGATTTGACTGTTGTAGGTGGATGGATGTATGTGAATGCTGGCACTAAGGGAGTCATCATCTACCGCAAATCCACTACTGAGTTTACCGCCTCTGAGCGCAACTGCACCTACGACCCAACGGCAAGTTGTTCGATTGTTCAGGTTTTATCTGGTATTTCTGCCATCGATTCCTGTTGCAGTTCGCGCTTCAGCATATTCGATGGCAGTGTAATAAATGGCCCTGCCACGCGCCCACTTTATCAGTACAAGACGCTATATGACGGTAATGCGCTGAGAGTGTATAACTGATAAAGTGGATTTTTTCTGATCAGCCTTTTCATGAAGTTCATCAAGTCTATTTACCCTCCGCTACTCGTTGCTCTGGTGATGTTTCCACAACTAGTAGCCTTTTTCATCAACACACCATTATTTGATTCTAGGGAAATTGCGATTTGGTTTGCCTGGTTACCACTGATAGTGCTGCCGTATTTGTTTATTCCCAAGAAAGGGGTTTGGATTTGCATAAATATGCTGCTTTTTTTGGATGGTCTTGTAACAATAGTCCACCACTTCTTTACAAACGGACCTCTTACCGCATCAAGCATTTTCACCTTTGCAAACACCAATGGTGCCGAAGCACATGAATTCATGGAGCTGAAGTCAAGTGCGATTTTGATATTGATAGTTGTAGCATATATCTTGCTATTTCTAAAGTCAACTTTTCGCAGCAGTAGTGAACTTAGACCACTCCCTTCGGTTTGGCTTGCTTCGATACCCTTTGTTTTTTCGATTGCATTCCTAACTGAAAATGGCATCAACGGAAGGTTTGTCCGCAAAGGCATACCGCAAAACATTGAAGCGGGTATCTCATATTTTGAGGAGAGCAGGTCATATGCAAGTTTATCTGCACGCAAACTGAAATCAGTGGACGCAAAGCAAAGAAATGGCTACAACAAAAGACAACTTTGCATTTTGGTAATCGGTGAATCGTGCACCAGAAACCATATGTCGCTTTACGGTTATCAACGCGAAACAAATCCGCTACTATCAAAAAGAAATGACCTTTGGATATGCAACGACGTAATAAGTTCTTATGCCACCACGATAAAATGCGTTCTATCGATGCTGAGCGAATCCAATATGGAAAACAAAATCCCCTTGAACAATAGCCTGAGCCTTTTCGATGTCTTTAGTTCTGCAGGTTATAAAACACATTGGATATCGAATCAATCACCGATAGGCATCTGGGATAATGCCATTTTTAAC
>JBJTQS010000003.1:0-3310 GCA_046075765.1 Bacteroidota bacterium | reverse complement strand
GTGGTTGAGAGCACACCTACTTTGATGGAAATTTCTCGGCCACCTATGAAGCCGAAAACAAGTATGAAAATCAAAGGAAACAACAGTGTGAAAACCACTGCAGAAGGACTTCTGGTAATAGACCTAAGACTGGCACGAGTGATGGCCAGCATGGCCTTGAATTGATTGTATTGGCTCATACGTTGCGGTTGTCTTGTTGGATGTAAACACTTGTCGACGGGAATGCGAAATCACCGCCTCGAGCCTTCACAATCCGCATGATTTCAAAGTTGATTTTCTCGCGCTCCACAATCATGATGTCATACTCGTTGGTCTTCACCATATAGCTCACTAAAACATCCAAAGAGCTGTTTCCGAAATGTTCAAATCGAACAACAGGATTTTCATCGAGCATCGGATTGGATTTCAAAATTTCGCGCAAGTCGTGTAAGATAGCTTCTAATTGAGAAGTATCTATAGCATAATTCAAGCCGATAACGAATCTCACTCGCCACAGTGCACGGTCAGTAATATTTTCCAATTCCGCGTCAACCATTTTCTTATTTGGGACGGAAACAATACTTTTCTCCAAGGTTCGTACGCGCGTGCTTCTTAGTCCGATCGATTCAACATGGCCACTGACTGTTCCAATCTTGATCTGGTCTCCTACAGTAAAAGGCTTATCGAGGAAAATTGTAAATGAGCCGAGCAGGTTCTCCAATGTTTCTTTTGCAGCCAGTGCCACCGCTAAACCGCCGATGCCCAAGCCACCTACCAATGTCACTACATTCACATTGAAAACAGATGCAAGTGTGAAAAATACACTCAATATGACCACGATAATTTTCAAACCATCCCTGAAAAAGGGAACGAGTTGGTCATCCAGCTTCGATTCTGTTTTAGAAGCCCTATAACTCAAAATCAAAGCGAAGAAATCCACCACACGCAAGAAAATCCAAGTGACGGAGGCAATCAAGGATATTTTGAAGATAATGCTCATCACCCGTTCCAAAACCGCAAGTCGGCTACCTGGATTTGCAACGCCCCAAGGCATGTCCAATTGGATGATGGCGCAATACCCCACTAACAGCATCATCAGCAGGGTAAATGGTTTTTTCAATAATTCATGGAACTCGTTTGCTGTTGCTGAGCCCGATACTTTCTTGAAGAGACTGAAAAGCGATACTGCGAATAGTTTTGACAGCGCTTTTTTGAAAATCAAACCTGCCAGCAGGATGCCGATGAACCAAAGGTAATTTCCGACTGAATTGCCAGCGAAGGTGTTGTCAAGAAATGCCCATTGAGATGGATCCATTAGTTTTTCAATTTATCGAGTGCAATGGATAATGCAGTTGCAGATATGCCAGTCATCAGGCTGTTTTTCGATTTCACTTCTTCAATGGAGTCTCGGATGATGTAAGACACATCTTCGAAGATGGATTGGTCGGTTACATCACCATCTTCGGTGATCAGGTATGCGAAGACTCGAGCCATACCGCAGTTTGAAATGAAGTCCGGAATCACCGAAACTTTTGAATCTGCTTCAGCCGCTGTGGGGCCAAAGAAAATTTGCTGGTCGGCAAAAGGAACATTGGCACCGCAAGAAATCGTTTCCAGTCCTGCCGCGGCCATGCTATCCAATTGCTCTTTTGTTACCAATCTCGAAGCGGCTGCGGGTACGAAAATTTGCGCGCCGCAATTCCATATTTGTTGGTTTATTTCTTCGAAAGGCATGATGTCTGGGGAAACCAGCTTGTTGCCGTTACGGTCGCCGAACAACCTGCAAATTTCTGCGTGATTAAAACCATTTGGGTTCATGATGCCGCCATCTCGATCGATGATGCCAATGATGGAGGCGCCACATTTCGACAAATAAAAACCCGCAGCCGCACCCACATTGCCCCAGCCTTGGATGATGGTTTTCTTACCCTTTAATGGTATGCCTGAAAGTTCATAGAAGTGCCTGATGGATTCGGCAACACCAAAACCCGTGATCATATCGGCCACTGTGTAGTTTTTATCAACCGGAACGCGCAGCCCTGGAGTTGTAACTGGAAGAACCACTCCCATACGGAGGCGAAGGATTTTTTCGTGACGCGTTTTTTCATCACTACCCAAATGACCGTTCACCACACCTTCTTGGGGGTGAAGCAAGCCGTTTTCCGAAGTGATTGCAATTACATCATGGATCTCATCAACATTTAAGTCGCCGCCAGTCCCATAATAATGTTTGAGTATTGGGTGCACCGCTTTGAACCATCTTCTTAGAACACCTTCTTTGCGAGGATCTGAGGGGTCGAAATTGATACCGGATTTTGCACCACCGATTTGAGGACCTGCAACGGAGAATTTCACTTCCATGGTTTTGGCCAGCGAGGTGACCTCATGACGGTCAAGCCCTTTGCGCATCCTGGTTCCACCACCTGCAGCACCACCACGAAGGGAATTGATCACCAACCAGCCCTCGGCTTCCGTTTCACGATCTTTCCACTCAAAAACGATTTGTGGTCTTTGCTCCTCGAATTTTTTAAGTTTTTCCAACATAAACAGGATAATTTCCGCAAAGATAGGCAGTTGTACCAATCACACGAAAATCCGTTAGACTAACCTTTGTAATCTTTGGCTAGAAGCGAAAAGTGCATGGAGTCCCAAAATTGGCCCTCATGTAGGGTATTCTCACGAAAGTGACCATCCATTGTAAAGCCTAATTTCTTCAGAACAGATATCGAGGCGGTATTGCGTGGGTCGGTAACGGCTTCGATCAGATGTAGGTTTAATTTCAAAAACCCATAGGCAAGTATCTCTTTGAGCGCTTCACTGATGATCCCTTTCTTGTGATGTTCGCCAGCAAGCAAGTAACCGATTTCTGCTCGGTGATGTTCTGGCGTTGTTCTCACGATTCCTGCAACACCAATCACTTTGTTTTCTTCCTTTAGCGTGATGCCCCAATTGATACTTTGGTTGTTTTGGATTCCGCGATCAACCATTCGAATAAGTTCTAAGGCGTCATCCAGCGATTTGGCAACTGGCCGTTGAATAAAATGCATCAGGGATTCGTCGCGTCTCATCCTGAACACTTCTTCAGCATCAGCTTCGGTCATCCGACGCAAAATCAACCTTTCGGTTTTGAGCTCTGGAAATTGACTGAAATCGATGTTTAGCATATCAGGTGTGAATTAAAGGTGGAATGCCTTGCGGGGATGCGAAAGTAGTGATGTTGGAGGCATCATGCGCCCAAATAAACACAACCACCGATGGAATTGTGTGTTGCTCCTGTAACGGAGGCAAATGTATTTACCTCCTCCCGTAACCGAAGCCATCCCAAAAGTGC
>JBJTQS010000002.1:0-2836 GCA_046075765.1 Bacteroidota bacterium | reverse complement strand
CAAATCCTGCGGGTCCATCGATTGAATTGGCTGATTTGCTTTTAAAAGGCACATCAAGGCTTTTCCCATTTGGAGCTACAAATACAATGCCCTCGCAAGGCAGGAAGTCGGATTCCATTGTACCCATTTTTGAGCGGATATTCGGATCCAGTTTTTTCAATACGGTGAAGACCTTCCCCGAAAGGGCATCCCCACAGATTTTATCCCGAGGGAATACAGCTTTATCGATCAGCAAATGAGGTATGCCTTCACGAGAAAGGAAAGCAGCAGCCATGGTTCCTGCAGGACCAGCACCACTAATTACGATGGTATGGGATTCTGTGTTTGAAGAATTCAACGTCTGGATTTTTTGAGGCGATCCATCTCGTTTTTGGCATCTTGGCGCTTCATGTCTTCGCGTTTATCATAAAGCTTTTTGCCTCTTGCCAGGGCGATTTCAACTTTTGCCAAACCCCTTTCCGACAAATACATTTTGATTGGAATGATGGAATAGCCTTTCTCCTTGACTTTGGTGTTCAGCTTTCTGAGCTCCGATTTATTAAGTAGAAGCTTACGATCCCTTTTGGAAAGGTGGTTATTGTAGGATCCGTCTTTATACTCGGCTATATGCATCCCTTTGACCCATAATTCACCGTTCAGGAAAATACAGTAGGCGTCTGCAAGGTTCAATTGCCCGATTCTAACGGATTTGATTTCGGTCCCCGTCAAAACTATCCCAGCCTCGAAAGTGGCTTCAAGGTGATATTCGAAACCGGCTTTTCGGTTTACTGCTAGATTTTGAGTGGGCTTATTCACGGTATATTGTGGAACAAATTTCGTAATAAATGCCCGTAGCAGGCGCTTTATACCTCAATTTTGTGATATGTTGTACAGTAAAATAATTCGGCCCCTGCTATTCCGATTTCCTGCAGAAAAGGCACATCATATTACCTTTTCGATTTTGGGCATTGTTCAGCGCATTCCCGGATTACTTTCATTCATCCACATGTTAAATCAACCGTCTAAAGGAAACGAGGTTGAATTGTTGGGTATAAAATTTCCCGGCAGGGTTGGTCTAGCGGCTGGATTGGATAAGGATGCAAAGGCTATAAATGCCCTGGGGGCGATGGGTTTTGGATTTATTGAGGTAGGTACCGTTACGCCAAGACCTCAGGCGGGAAACCCACAACCCCGATTGTTCAGATTGCCCAAAGATCAGGCCCTGATCAATAGGATGGGGTTTAATAACGAAGGATTGGACGCAATGGTCTCCAGATTGAAATCAGCTGATCCTAGAATTATTGTTGGTGGCAATATTGGTAAGAACAAAGACACCCCAAACGAAAAGGCACATGAAGATTATGTCGCATGTGTTCGCGGATTAAAGGGTTTGGTGGATTATTTGGTCGTCAACCTCTCATCCCCGAACACTCCAGGCCTTCGCGAATTACAAGACAAAGGTCCATTGATGCACCTGCTTTCCGAGGTCATGAGGGAAAATGGTAAAGGTGGACATCAAGTTCCTGTTTTCCTTAAAGTGGCCCCAGATATCACTTTTGGTCAGGCAGACGACATTATCGATGTTGCAACATCAACTGGGATTTCAGGACTGATCATATCTAATACAACAGTCGGTAGGGAAGACCTAATCACATCATCCAATGAAATTGAAAAGATCGGAATGGGAGGTTTGTCGGGGAAGCCACTTATGGGTAAATCAACAGAATTATTAAAATACTTCAAGTCTAAAGTGCCATCAAATATGGTCTTGATTGCTTCCGGAGGAATAATGGACCCGAAGGATGCCCAAGAAAAAATCGATGCTGGGGCCTCTCTCGTTCAGTTATATACTGGGTTCGTATATGAGGGGCCATCTTTAGTAAAAAGAATCAATAGCTTACTTTCTAACAAGCGCTAAGAATGAATTTCGGCATCGTTTTTGCCCTTCCATTGATTAAATTTGCCTAAAACCTTTAAAAAATGAAAAAGAGCCTCATAATCTTTATTATTTCTGCATTTGTTTGGTCTTGCGATAATTCAGTAGGACAAGAACGTTCGTTCGGTGAAAAATTCGATCCCAAAGGCGCGATGGCCATGGGTGATATGCTTAAGCAAATGCAGGGCCAGGAAAGTATGCCTGCGGTTGTGGAAGGAAAAGTTTCTTCGGTCTGCCAAGCTAAAGGCTGCTGGATGAAATTGGAGACCGGTAACGGTGAAACCATCCGTGTCAGCTTCAAGGACTATGGCTTTTTTGTTCCGAAGGATTTGGCAGGGTCAACGGTTGTCATGCGTGGAACCGCCTCCATCAATGTAACCTCTGTTGAGGAGTTAAGACATTTTGCAGAGGATGCCAAAAAGAGCAAAGAGGAAATAGAGAAAATAACCGAGCCCAAGCGCGAACTTGTTTTTGAGGCGGATGGTGTGATTATTAAGTAACCGCCAATCTAAGTAGTGGCTCAAACATCATCGAATACGAATTGTAGGATTACCGAATGTCCTCGCGATGCCATGCAGGGCATTGGCGATTTCATTCCTACTGAGCAAAAAATCGAATACTTGAATGCACTTCTCAAGGTCGGTTTTGGTCGCTTGGACTTCGGTAGTTTTGTATCACCCAAGGCTATACCTCAAATGCAGGATACGGCCAAGGTTTTGGATTCTTTGGATGAAAGTCCCAATACCGAACTCATAGCCATTATTGCCAACCTCAGAGGTGCAAATGATGCATGTGCATTCAATAGGATTTCATTTTTAGGTTATCCCTATTCAGTTTCTGAGACCTTTCAGCATCGAAATACCAACTCCAATATTGAAAGTTCCTTCAATGAGCTGTTAAGGATCAAAGAGGTTGCAGACA
>JBJTQS010000001.1:0-4671 GCA_046075765.1 Bacteroidota bacterium | reverse complement strand
TTTTTTATACGGCAGCTTCTCCTGCGCCTTGGTGCGGTTGTGGAAACGGTAAATAGTCGTCTCTTCATTGTCCATGATCAACAAGTTGTCATGCTCATCAAATTCCATATTACGCACACAACCTTTGTATTCCAACTTCAGGGAGTCTATTACTTTGCCGTTCTTGATAAAGTACACCATAGGGCGGTTACAGGAGTTAAAGGCAATCACCTCCTCCGAATTTACCGCCATCTTGAAGTTGAACTGCCCATCGCCCATGATCAGGTTGCGCGGAATCGAATACAATTCCTCCCGTTCCAACTGCGCGTTGGCCACAAACGATAGCTGCATAAATACCGCAACCAACAAGGTTCTCATCATTATCATTCAGAAAGGCTTTTCTTGAATTTGTTAAAACGAATTTTTGATTTCTCCGATAACAGATACATCACCGGCACCAAAATCAAAGTTAGGAAGGTGGCAAAGCTCAATCCGAAGATCATGGTCCACGATAACGGCCCCCAGAAGGCCACACTGTCACCACCGAAATAGATATGCGGATTGAATTCCGTGAACAACTTGGCGAAGTCGATGTTCAAACCTACTGCAAGCGGTATCAATCCCAGGATGGTGGCTGTAGCCGTCAGTAATACGGGTGTCATGCGTGTTTTGCCGCCTTCAATAATGGCTTCCTTGAGCTCCATGCCTTGCTCACGCATCAGGTCGATGAATTCTACAATCAATATGCCATTGCGCACCACAATCCCCGCAAGGGCTACTATACCCACGCCGGTCATCAGTATCGATATCTCCATTCCGAATATTGCAAATCCCAACAGCACACCAATCAAACTGAAAATGATTTCACTCAATATGATGAGCGGTTTGCTCAATGAGTTGAATTGAGTAACCAATATCAAGAATATGATTCCAAGTGATATGAGCATGGCACTTCCTAGGAAGCTGGTGGTTTCTGCTTGTTGTTCCTGCTCGCCCGTCATGTCAACCATTACGCCCTCTGGCAATTCGTAGTCGGCCACGGCCTGTTGCACCGAAGCCACCACCTCGTTAGGTGCGAATCCGCCAAGCACATTCGAGTACACCGTTACGCAGCGCTTTTGGTTTTTGCGTTTGATGCTTGCATAGGTCGATGAGTAGTCGATGGTGGCAAACGACGACAAGGGCACTTGTCTTACGATACCTCCCATATTCATATCGCGGAAGGTGATAGATAAGTTGCGCAGTTGGTCGATGTTCTGGCGTTGCGTTTGCTCCAGTCGCAATTGTATAGGGTGTTCATCGTTCGCATCGCGAAACTTCGATACTTCTTTGCCGAATATGGCTGTACGAAGTTCGCCGCCCACTTGTCCGGTAGAAATACCTTCACGATTGGCGCGCTCTCGGTCAATGTTGAAGGTAATCTCGGGCTTGTTGTTCTGTAAATCCGTTTTCAACTCTTCAACTCCGGGGATCTCGAGCGAGTCGAGGTATTTCTTGATGGCGCTCGATGTGGCAATCAGCTTATCGAAGTCGTCGCCGGTGATTTCAATATTCACAGGCTTGCCCGTGGGCGGACCGCCTTTTTCCTGGTCCACAGAAATTTCTGCGCCCGGCATATCGCCCAAGGCAAAGCGCATCTTGTTCAAGTAATCACGGGTTGAGACGCCATTGCGTCGGCCAAATTCAACAAATGCAATGGTGATTTTCGATCGGTTCGGATAAGTCGCTTGGTCGTTTTCGGCAGGATCTGTAACGCCAATGGCTACATTGGAAATGATGGATGTAACCATCGGATTGTCTTTGCCGATGATGTTTTGCACCTTTTCTTCCAAGACTTTGGTTACCGAGTCGGTATGTGCCTGATCAGTGCCCACAGGCAGCGTTAAATAAACATAAATGAAGTTCGGGTCTGCTTCAGGGAAGAAGCGTGTGCCAGGACTCCTAACAACGAGCAGAGCGATGGTGAGGAAGAAGAGCGCCACCGTACCCATGAGCATCTTCCAAGGCCTTTCTAATGCATAAGCCAAAACACGGTTGTAGCCATTGGTGAAATTCGGCCAGATGTGCTCTTGGAACCGTTTGATGGCTTTAACCAACCAGAGGTTGTGTGCTACAATCAACAGGTACATCACCGCAATGAAATTGCCCAATCCGAAGTTTCCAGTGAGGTATGCTACCAATGCAATGATGCCGCATATCACACCGATGAGTCGAAGTCTTTTCACAGTTTTGGTGCGGTCATCATCATTGTTTTCAGGCTTCATGAACGAAACGGCGAATACAGGATTGATGATGTAGGCTACTAACAGCGATGCGGTGAGTGTAATGATGAGCGTTACAGGCAGGAAGAACATGAATTCGCCGATAACACCTTGCCAGAAGGCCAAGGGTATAAAGGGCGCCAAGGTCGTAGCAGTACCTGAAAGCACCGGCAGGAACACTTCTCCTGTAGCGCTCTTGGCAGCGGTTACAATATCCACTTTGCCGTTGTTGAATATGCGATGCGTGTTTTCAATCACCACGATGGCATCATCCACCACAATGCCCAGCGCCAGCAACAGCGAGAACAGTACGATCATGTTCATGGTGAAACCCAAAGCCGGCATCAACAAGAAGGCGAGGAAAATGGAAAGCGGAACCGATAGCGCCACGAAGATGGCGTTGGTGGCTCCCATGAAAAACATCAATAAAATGGTGACCAGAATGAAACCGATGATGATGGTGTTGATGAGGTCATGTAAGGTGATGCGTGTTTGATTGGATTGGTCGCCGGTCAGTGTGACTTGCAAGTCTTTCGGGAACTGGCTTTTTTGCATGTCCTCAACTATCACCTTGATTTTATCCGAGGCTTCAATGAGGTTTTCGCCTGCGCGTTTCACGATATTAAGTGTGATTACATTTTTGCCGTACAAACGGGCATAGCTTTCCTGCTCTTTGTAATCGTCGCGAACATCGGCTATGTCTCGCAGGTAGAGTGGGGCGCCCTCGGTAGAAAGCACCACGATGTTTCGGATGGCTTCCACATTCTTGAATTCACCCTTTACCGAAATGGATCTGCGCATGCCATCCATGGGCACTGTGCCACCTGAAATAGTAAGGTTTTTGTAGCGGATGGCGTTTTCGATATCGCGCATCGACACATGTGCAGCTTGTGCCTTGTACATATCCACATTCACCTGTATCTCGCGCTCCAATGCACCAATGATGTCCACGCGCGAAATCTCTTTCATGCTTTCGATGCGGTCTTTCAAGTCGTCGGCATATCCTTTCAATCGGTCGAGCGGATAATCGCCAGCGATGTTGACGAACATGATCGGAATGTCGGAGAAGTTAATGTCTTGCACATTCGGATCATTAGGCAAGTCGGTGGGCAAGTCGTTGCGAGCCTTGTCAACGGCATCTTTCACCCGTTGCTTCGCTACGGCCACATCTACATTGGTGTTGAATTCAACGATGATATTTGAGAAATCCTGCTGCGATGTGCTCGACACTTTTTTCACCCCGTTGATGCCTTTCATCTGCTTCTCCAGCGGTTTCACCACGAGGTTCTCCATATCGGCAGGGGAGGTGCCCGGATATATGGTGCTCACAAATATCTGCGGCACCACGATGTCGGGAAAATTCTCCTTGGGTAACTTGTCGTAAGTCGACAGCCCCGCCAATGTAATTATGACGGTGAGAATATAGATGCTGGTGCGATTATTGATCGCCCAGCTGGATGGTTTGAACTCTTTGAATTTATCGTTCATGAGTGCTTAATAATTACATCATTTGGTTCTTATCTCCTCGCCCTCGTTCAGGTCGCGGTAGCCATTTACAATCACTTGGTCTTTGGAGGTGATGCCGGTCAACACTTCGGTTGCTCCGCCGTATGTTCGTCCAATGCTAATCTTCTTGCGTGTAGCCACCATCTTGCCGCCTCGGTTTTCACCTAACATAACATATTGGCCGTCTGATGAACGTTGAATCAAATCAACGGGTACCACCAATGCGCTGTCTGATTTGTAATCGGCGATTTTAAGAACGGCCACCATGTTCGGACTCAGTGCGCCCGGAAGCGAATCCAAAGGTGCTTCTACCGAGAAAGTTCGGTTGCGTTGGTCGATCATTCGCGAAGCATACGACAGTTTGGATGGTACTTCTTTCTTGAGGTCAGGGAAGTAAATCATCACAGGGTCGCCTGTGTTCACTTTGCCGATGAGCGACTCACCCACATTGCCAGTTACTTTCAAGCTGGATAGGTTCACCACCGAAATGGCTGGCATGCCGGGCATCACCGCCTGACCAATTTTGATGTTCACCGCATCAACAGTTCCTGACACGGGAGCTTTTATACGACTAAGGTCTAATTGAGCACCGGTAGCATTCAATCGTTTTTGAAGTGCCATCATATTATTCTTGGCTTGGAGGTATTGCATCTCCGAACCTACTTGTTGCTCCCATAAACTCTTCTGTTTTTCATAAACCTCTTTTGCAAAGGAGTACTGCGTGCTTATCTCTGCATAAGCACCACTGAGTCCAACATCATCCATCACTGCCAGCACTTGTCCAGCATAAACCTTGTCGCCCACTTTTACATTAATGGATCGAACGGTACCTTGTGTTCGAGCACTCAACGCTACGCTTTGGTTACCGTCTACCTTCGCCTGGATATCTACATAGTTGGTGAAGGATTGCGGTGTAAGCGATTTC